>JBBSGN010000020.1:0-12775 GCA_038254085.1 Chloroflexia bacterium
CTCCCTGTTGCAACCCTTATACCACAAAAGGAGAACCTATGAGCAACCTTTTATCCGCCTCACCACAGCCCATAAATGGGCGTGGCTTTAGCGGTTCTCTGTAAAAGAGAAAAGGAGCATCGCCACGAACAGACGCGTCTCGTTATACGTTATTGCCGCAGTCGCTTGCGTGGTGTTGCTCACCGCTATATCGTTGGGTGCGCTTTCGGTCCGGCGGCCCCTGCCGAACGGCGCAGGGTTCCCGTCTGGCGGCAAGGCTTCCATTAACACCGTGTTCGTAATCGTGATGGAGAACCACAATTGGGCGGACATCAAGGATAGCCCGTCTGCGCCATATATCAACAGCGTGCTCTTGCCGCAAGCATCCCATGCCGAGCAATACTATAACCCGCCCGGCAACCATCCGAGCGAACCCAACTATTTGTGGTTGGAAGCAGGCGCCAACTTCGGCATCCGCAACGACAGAGAGCCTGTTGCCAATCACCAGGGCACAGCTAGTCATCTCGTCACGCTTCTCAATAACAACGGTATCTCGTGGAAGGCGTACCAGGAGGGGATCAGCGGTAAAGAGTGCCCGCTTGTGAGCCACGATCTGTATGCGGCCAAACACAACCCAACGGTCTTCTTTGACGACGTTACAGGCGTCAATAACGCCACTTCGGCCTATTGCATCGCCCACGAGCGACCCTACAGCGAGTTGGCAACCGACCTGCAGGATAATAGTGTCGCCCGCTATAACTTCATTACGCCTGACCTTTGCAACGACATGCACAATTCTGCCGGTTGCCCAAGCTCTGACAGCATGAAGAACGGAGACGATTGGCTGGCGCGCGAAGTCCCGAAGATAACCGGCTCGCAGGCGTTCAAGAGCGGGGGCGCGCTCTTCATCATCTGGGACGAGGGAGAGAAGCACAAAGACGGGCCAATCGGCATGATACTCCTCTCGCCATACGCGAAAGGAGGCGGCTACTCGAACACGGTCCACTATACGCATAGCTCCACGTTGCGTACTATAGAGGAGATATTCGGCCTGACCCCGGTGCTGGGGGATGCAATCCAGGCCACCGACCTCAGAGACCTATTTCAGAGCTTTCCGTAACCCTCGACGGCAGCTATCACCTATCCGCTTTATCGGTAGTCGGTTGCACTCACTTAGCTGACCACCGACCACGGCGAGGTAACACCGTGAGAGTGCTGTTTACTACCCAACCAACACTCAGCCACTGGCAGCCGCTTGTTCCGCTAGCACAAGCGTTGGAACGGGGAGGGCATGAGGTTGCATTTGCTTCAACACTGGGCTTCTGTCCAACTATAGAAGCCACAGGCTTCCGCTCTTTTCCTGCTGGGCCTGGCGACAGCCCGGAAGAAAGACAACAACGCAGGGAGCAAATGGCCGGACTGAGCCAACAGGAGGATACATACTTCACTCTGCAGAATGTGTTCGCCGGTGTAAGGGCCGAGCGCAGCCTGCCAGACCTACTCGATATTATTCGTGACTGGCGTCCCGACCTCGTGGTGCGAGAGAACACAGAATTCGCCGGCTGCATTGCGGCAGAACGTGCCGGAATCCCTCATGCTGTCGTCCAAATAACAGCTGCCTGGACGTTCTTTATGCAGGCGGTGGATACCCCACTCACGCGCCTATGCGCATCAGTTGGCCTACCCTCTGGAAAAGTTGCTGACCTGCTGTATCGCTACCTCTTGCTATCCCCACGCCCGCCAAGCCTCTGGAACCCCTCTGTCCCGGTGCCACCTACCACTCATACCTTTAAATCCGCAGGGTTCAACCAGTCCGGTAAGGAAGGCTTGCCCGACTGGGTTGCGGGCTTAGACAAGCGACCTACCGTATACGCTACCCTGGGCACATTCGACAACAACAGGACCGACATCCTGTCGTCCATACTCGAAGGTCTGCGAGAGGAGCCGATCAACCTGGTGCTTACTGTTGGCCGTAACCGAGACCCTCTGGAGTTTGGCCCTCAACCAGCCCATGTACATGTGGAACGCTACATTCCGCACAACTTATTGCTTTCTTATTGCGACCTGGTACTCTGCCATGGCGGCTCCGGCACAATGATGGATGCCCTAAGCCTCGGTCTACCTATGGTGCTTATTCCCGTTGCCGCCGACCAACCGGAGAACGCTCAACGTTGTATGGAGGTGGGAGTGGCACGCGTCTTAGAGCCGGACCAGCTTACGGGCCTGCCGCCCGCTATCCGAGACGCCACGCGGGAGGTGTTAGCGGACCCGCATTACCGGCAAGCTGCACAACGGCTACAGAGGGAAATAGAGAAGCTGCCGGGGCTGGAGTACCCGGTGACATTGCTGGAGAGACTGGCGACCGAGCGGGCCCCGGTTACATGATCGCCCCGCTATCGTCCCCCAGCAAATGCTCGCGCACCAACGGCACGGGCGGGTAGCCAAGCGCCAGCACCCGGTCGTGGAAGCCTTTCAGGTTGAAGCTGTCGCCTTCTTTGGCCTTCACGTCCTCGCGTAATTTGAGAAGGAGCAATTTGCCGAGTGTGTAATTGAGGAAGCCGGGGTCGAACGTGCCTCGCAACGCCTCCTTCTGGGCAGGCAGTTCCTCTATGAAGGCGTTGTCCATGAAGAAGCGCGTAGCCTCCTCCAGGGTCATGCGCCCGGTGTGCATCAGGATGGCCGTCACGTAGCGGCAATTGCGTAGTAGCGCCTCGCTCAGTTGCGCGAAGTGGAGCATAGGCGTATCGCCCCTGTACCCTTCCTCCACCATCATCTGCTCGCAGTAGTGCGCCCATCCCTCGACGAAAGAGTATGAGCCGAACACCTTGCGTATGGGCGACATCACCTGGGCGGCGTGTAGGAAATGGACATAGTGACCTGGATACGCCTCGTGTATCGAAACGTCGCGCAGGGTGGGGTAGTTGAAGCGGCGCAGCCATTCCTCCTGCTGCGTGCCGGACCACTCCTTTTCAACCGGGGTGACGTAGTAATAAGCGTCGGTGGCTCTCTCCTCGAAGGGGCCGGGCGAGTCCATGAAGGCGAAGCCCCAGCGCATGAACTCCGGGGTCTCGCGCACCTTGCAGCGCACGTCCGACGGCACGGTAATAATGCTCTCGTCAATCAAATACTGCCTTATCTCATCGAGCATATCCGCCGTTTCGGGGATGAGGCCGTCGGCGGTCGGGTGCTTGTCAGCCATCATTGCGGCCACTTCCTGCACGCTCTTTTCGGGGGCAATCTCCTTTGCGACCCTGATAAACGCCTCTTTGTTGGCCTGTAGGTTGTCGCGGCCCACCGCAAGCACTTGCTCAAGCGGCAAGTCCACCATTTCGTTGACGGCCAGCATCTTGTGGAACATGTCGGCACCGATGGCGAAGTCCTCTTTGGCGGTGACGAGTTGGTCCTTCATAAACTGCACCAGGCCCTCGATTGCCTCAGCAGCCGCGCTGTTGGCCTCGTTGAACTGCGCTAGCAACTTCTGGTCGCTCACCTGCGAAGAGACAGTTTCGGGCAGGTTGTTCCGCATGTAATCCGCCTGGCTGCTGAACATCTGCACGCCCACATTGACGATTGGCCGCGCAAGGGGCGGTTCCATAAGGGCGATGCCCTGCTCGACCAGCCTTGGTATGCCCCGCTCGTACTCTATCAGCTTACGAACTCGCTCCTCGATGGGAGCATAGTCGCGCTTGATGTAGTTGGTCACGTCGGTGAGCCACAGGAGCGGCATGGGCGAGTACGTATGCTCTTTCATGTCAGCCAGCTTGAAGCGCTCGGCCTCTATCCCCTGCTTCAGCAGCCGGTAGTCCAGCCGCGTCTCAGGATCGAAGCCGCTTGTGTCAATACTGTTTAACTCATCCAGCGCCCTGTCCAGTTCGGCCACCCTCTGCTTGTAAGCCTCCTTCGACAAATCGGGCGTCTTGCCGTCGTACTCGTGCAAGCCCAAATTAGAGGCCGTCATAGGGTTGAACTCGAACGAGCCTTTGAGGAAGCTGTCAGCAAATGCCAAGAAGCGTTGGATGTTCTCGTTGCCGTAAACGGTTGCCATGCGATTCTCCTTGCCCAAACTATGTAGAAATCCCATAAAATTGCTCGCGCAAGGAGCAATTTTATGGGATTTCTACATAAGAGTTTATCTGGCCGTAGGCTCTACCCACTTGCCGTGCGATTTGATGAGGTCAATCAGGCGGTCAACGGCCTGCTCGGTCGGCACGCCTTTCTCCACGCATTCTTTGCCTACGAATAGGTTGATCTTATCTGGTGCGCCGCCCATGTAGCCGAAATCCGCGTCGGCAAGCTCGCCCAGGCCGTTGACTATGCAGCCCATGACGGCGATCTTGACCCCGCGCAAATGCCCGGTGGCCTTCTTGATGCGCTCAGTGGTCTCCTGCAAATCGAACAGGGTGCGCCCACAGGAGGGACAGGCCACGAACTCGGCCTTGACCGTGCGCGAGCCTGCCGCCTGAAGGATGTCGAAGGCCAACGCCACGCGCTCGTCGGCGGTGCCGTCGCCGTTCACTTCAATGCTCTGGCCGATGCCGTCGCACAGGAGTGAGCCGAGCTTAAGGGATGCGCCTATCAACCAGCCATCCTTATCATCGTTAGTGTAAAAGCCCCGGTCATAACTCTCGAAATTGGGGTCCCCCCAGTCGCCCGCGTTAGTGATTAGGTGGATGGGATACTTGCGGCCCAACTCCATCAGTCTTGAGGCCAGCAGCCTGTTCGCCCGCACTATATATGAAGGGGTCGAGTCAAAGGTGTCCACTGAGAGCACCAGACCTCTGTGGCCAAGCGCATGGGCCTGGCGCGCCTTCTCTATCACCAGGTCCACCTCGGGGAAACTAGCCTTACCCTGTATCACATCTTCCCATTGCTCGGTAGTCGGTCTATCGTTTGTGCCTTTTAGCCAGACAGGTACATGAGCCGCAATGGCGGCCTTAACGCATTCTTCATACCCTTCCCACCAGTCGGGCCTATGCCTTACCACAAACTCAAAGCCAATCGCACCGATCCCACTCAGCTGTGGTATAACGTCAATCGCTTCCTTAAGGAAAACCGGCGCGTCTACCACCAGAGCCAGAGCGGACTTGCCCACACTTGGGTCTTCTTCCTCGCTTCGCCGCCTCAACTCCTCTGCAAGTGGAGCTACGTCACCCAGGTTCGCTGTTGATAGACGAATGAGATCGGGCCGAATAGCGTTCTGACCCTTGCGCTTCGCTAAGTCGGCCACTGCCGGCAAAGCATCATTAAATATCCCAATATTAGCGACCACAGCCACCGGCTGCATACCGCCCACTTTCACCGCGCCGGTGGCTACTTCATAGGTGGGCCGGGGCACATAGTGATAAGGGTCGCGCAAGTCGGGCAATTGGGGACGAACATCGGTCGTCGGTCGTCGGTCGTCGGTCGTCTGGTTGCCCAACAGCCTGTTATACGGCTCGACTAGCGCGAAGGCCACCGGAATCTCTTCCTCCGGCTCCTCGGTCAGCGACACGCGCACGGTGTCGCCCAGGCCGTCATCGAGGAGCGAGCCGATGCCTATGGCCGACTTGATGCGCCCGTCCTCGGCGTTGCCCGCTTCGGTTACGCCCAAATGCAGGGGGTAGTTCCACCCCAGCGCGTCCAGCCTGGCGACCAACAGGCGATAGGCGGCTATCATCACCTTGGGGTTGCTCGCCTTCATCGAGAAGATGAGGTCGTTGTATTCGTATTTGCGGCAGATGGCGGCGAACTCGATAGCCGACTCGACCATGCCCTCCGGCGTGTCGCCGAAGCGGTTCATTATGCGGTCGGAGAGAGAGCCGTGATTGGTGCCCATACGCATGGCGATGCCACGCTCTTTGCAGCGCAACACGACCGGGCGGAACTTTTCGTCAATGCGCTCTAGCTCGGCCTCGTACTCTTTGTCGGTATACTCCCTGACCGCGAAGACTTTGGGGTCGGCGAAATTGCCAGGGTTAATACGAACTTTGTCGGCGTATAGGGCTGCTTCCATGGCCGCCGCCGGGCTGAAGTGTATGTCGGCCACCAACGGCACATCCAGGCCCATCTCAAGCAGGCGACGCTTGACCTCGCCCAGGGCGCGCGCGTCCTGCGACGTGGGGGTGGTTATCCTCACTATCTCGCAGCCCGCCTCCACCAGCCGGAGCGTCTGAGCCAGTGTAGCCTCTACGTCCTGTGTGCGGGTGGTGGTCATGGACTGCACGCGGATGGGGTTGTCCCCGCCCACGCCTACTTTGCCCACCATCACCTCGCGCGTGGCCCGCCGCTTGTAGGCATAAGCATTCTCTATATAAGGGTGCCTGGGCGTCTCCGCCGCCGATTGCAATATAACCGGCTCCCCAGGCTTGATGATTGTGCTCAATTTGATGTTACCTCGTGTTATTGGACGAAGGGCGAAGGACGATTTGTTAATTCACGTTTTACGTTTTACGTTTCGTCCGCCGCCCCCTTGCACGCTGGGCATACCCCAAACAGGGCAAAGTGGTCCAGGTTGGTGCAGAAGCCGTACTGTTCCCACAGGCTCTGGCGCAGCGGCTCAAGGAAGCGGTCGTCTACTTCTATGCGGGCGTTGCATTTCTCGCAGATGAGGTGGTGATGGCGCTGGCCGACCAGTTCGTACTCCAATCTGCCGCTGCCCAGGTCGGTTACAACCACCATGCCCGATTCCCTCAGCAATTCGAGTGTGCGGTACACGGTAGTCTTATTCATACCCGAATAGCGCGTTTTTACCCTATCGAGTATCTCTTCGACGGTCACATGCCCGCCCTGGTCGGCCAGCGCCTGGGCGACCACCAGCCTGCGCGGGGTAAGCCTGTAGCCCCTTGCCCGCAACTCCATGTTAATTTCGGCAGCCCTATCACCCAAGTTTGTTTTCCCTTTGTTAATTATACCAAAAGTGACCAGTGACGAGTGGCTAGTTGTGCTTGCTGCATACTGCCTACTGCCTTCTTCTGGTCACTGGTCACTGGTCACTAACAGGCAGGGTGAACCAGAAGCGAGAGCCTACGCCCACTGGGCCTTCTTCGATGCCGATCTCGCCGCCGCGGGCCTCGATGATCAGTTTGCAGATGTACAGCCCCAGGCCCAACCCCTGAACGCTGATCGAGTTGCTTCGCTTGCCCCGGAACGCGCGCTCGAACACCAGCTCTCTCTCTTCGGGCGGCACGCCTATTCCTTCGTCCGTCACCGATACCAGTATTGTTTTTGCGCCTTCCGACTTGCCCGCAACCTGCCCCACCGACACTTCGATCTTCCCCCCGTCGGGTGAGTACCTGATGGCGTTAGAAAGGAGATTTGTCAGCACCTGGTCAATACGCCTTCTGTCACACATCACGTGCGGTAGACCGTCTTCGACCGATAACAGGACAGAGTGATGCTTGTCCGAATAACGCTGGTCGGCCCGGATGCGCCCTACCACTTCCTCGGTGAGCGCGCTCATGTCTGCCAACTCCGCCTCCAACGCTTGTTCTCCCATCTCCAGCCTGGTCGAGTCTACCAGGTCGCCCACGATGCTCGCCAGCCGCGTGATATGGTCCTCGATTTGGCCGGCAAAGCCTGCTTCTTCCTGTAGGTCACGCCTGGTTAGCTTTCGTACCAGCAGTTGGGCATACCCGCTTATGACCGTGAGTGGTGTGCGCAACTCGTGAGAGAGGATGCTGAGGAAGTCGTCCTTCATGCGCTCCATCTCTCGCTCCTGGGTAATGTCGCGTATCACTGCCACCGCGCCATCGTCGCCGGACCCGCCGAGCTTGCGTAAAGGGGATACGGTCATGCTCAACACGCGCTGTTGCTCTCCCACTGTCACTTCGATAGGGCAATTGCTGCACTCTTCCCCATGCATCAACGCCGCCGAAAGTGGCCCCTCGCCTGGCCTATATTGCTCGCCATCGCCTTTGGGGCTGCGGTTCCATCTCTCCTCCAGCAACGATTGGCCGATTAGTTTCTCAGGTAGCGTCCCCAACAAGCGGCACGCCGAAAGATTAGCCTTCACTACCTTGCCCTCGCTGTTGCAGATCAGAATCCCATCAGACATGCTGCCCAGCACGGTCTCCATCTCAATCAATCTGCTTTGTAGTTGGGAACTAGCCTGCGCCAGGGTGTTCTCGTGGGCTATAGCGTTGGTCAGCGCCAGGCCCACAAGTTGGCTTATCACTCTTAGTACCTCTGAATGGGCTTGGTTGAAAGCCTCACGCCCGTAGCTGTAGACAGCCAGTAAGGCCCAGGCTCTATCCCAGCCACGCACTACTACGCCTGCCCAGCTCTGTATACCGTGATCTCTCGCCACAGCCAGGAGCATGTCGGTTGGCCCTTCGGCTAGTACCTGGCACACTGCCGGCCCCTGACTCTCTAATAAGGCTTTCACGGGCGGCGCGTCCGCGCCTACGTACAACACTTCGGCTGCTATTTCATCAGGCACGTTCTGCCAGGCGGCCAGTTTCCATGACCCGTCGCTCTGAGGCGTGTAAAGCACCCCGCCGGACGCGCCTGTGGCCTCGACCGTGTGCTCAAGGGCGACCCTCATTAGCTCCTCGGTGTTGAGCGCCGAGCCTATAGCGTTCGAGATCGAGTCTATAGCCCAGAAGTAGCGAGTTCGCTCATCCAGACGCGCGGCAAGGCTTTGCCAACCTTGACGTTCGAGTCCATCCCGGAAATCAGCCATCCTCAAGCTCCTGGCCTAAATACTCAATAATCGGATATGAGCCTAATCTCTGACCTACTTTCTGACCTACTTTGCTTATGCGGAAATGTCCGGCTGACAAACTAAAATCGCGAGCCAAAAGCCGTATGCTCTGCTAGCCGGAATCTCTGCCATGTAATCATATACCAAACCGCAGGGGATGGAAAGGGGCTGTTGAAGGACGAAAGACTACTAGGCTCCTTTCATCCTTCGTCCTTCGCCAGCACTGGCCGTGCAAATGATATATAATACTCAGGGCATGGATGACACTGTGGATGAGGCAAACGGCGACGGGGCCGCAGGCTCGCGCACGCCGGTCGCTGCGCTATTTTGCACCGACTTGATGTTTGGCGTGCAGCTTCAGAACATGGCGCGCAAAGCGGGGTTCCGGCCCGTCACGTTGCGCCCCGGCGCTCCACTTCCCGACGCCGATATACTGATCGTGGACCTGGCGGCGCGTGGCGATTGGGAAACAGCCGTGCGTGAGGCAGCGAGCCGGCACGTGCCGGTGGTCGCCTTCGGCCCACACATGGACGCGGACGCCCGCCGTCGCGCCCGCGACGCCGGTGCTTCTCGTGTGCTTGCCAACTCAAATCTTACTAGAGACCTGCCCGTAATCTTGAAGTCGGTAGTCGGTATTTGGGTCTCTACCGACTACCGAATGGAGCGAGATATGCCCGATATAGATGGCGTAGTAATCAAAGAGCTTGTCACCCACCCCGATGAGCGGGGCTATTTCCGAGAGATGATCAGGGTTACAGACCCTTTCTTTGGCGAGGGTTTCGGCCAGTTGAGCCATTCGCTGATGCACCCAGAGGTAGCCAAAGCCTGGCACATCCACAAGACCCAGATAGACTGGTGGTACGTGCCCATGGGCGTGTTGAAGGTCGCGCTCTACGATATGCGCCCCGACTCGCCCACGAAAGGGGTGTTGCAAGAGCTGTTCATGGGCGGGGAGCACGGACAAAAGATATTGAAGATTCCGGCGGGTGTGGCGCACGGATGCAAGGCAATCGGGGGCGCATCCCACCTCATATATGTAACCTCTAACGTCTACGACCCCCAGGAAGAGGGTCGCATACCCCACGACGACCCCGAAATCGGCTATGATTGGACCGCAGGCCCCTCTATAAAATAGGTCCGCTTCGAACTGTATCATATAAAAAGGACCGAAACCCCATTCGGTCCTTTTTATATGATACAGTTCGCCCTGCGAGAGGGGGTACTAACTATATGTACTAGGTGTGTCTCCTAACAAAGTACTATTCCTTTTACGGTTGGGAAGCCGTATATTTTACTTGTGGGATTGAGTAGATTTCTCACGATTATATTAGGCTTTAAGCCCGCGACGGCTTGTAAGACAGGAGACAGAATATGGCCTCATTAAAGATACCTCTTCAGGTGAATTGCTCTAACTGCGCCGCCAGCAATCTGCCCGGATCGCCTCACTGCAACAGTTGCGGTGCGCCCATAGCCGGTGTGCCCCAAGCGCAACAGCAGCAAGAAGAAAGGCCAATCACCGGCGGCCTGACTACACAGGCGTCGGGATCGCTACAAAAGTTCGTCGCCGATGGGCAAGACCCCGCCCTGGTCAAGCAAGTCTACGAAAAGACCTTGCAAGTGTTGACTGGGGGCGAAGAGATAGAATACGTGGCCGTCGCCAACAAGGCCGCAGTTGCCTCCACACCCGACTCCGCCGTCTCGACCAACAAGCGGCTTATAGTTTACCGGAAGAAGAGGTTTGGCAAGCTCGAGGCCGACGACATCTTCTGGCGTGACGTGCGCAACATCGAGATGAAGGATGACCGCATGGGCGCGTCGCTAGCCTGCGAGTCGGTCCAGGGGTGGCGTCTTAAAGTCGAGGCCCTACCCAGCGACCAGGCTCGCCATATATACGACCTCGGTATGCAGTATAGCGATAGAGTTCGGAGCAGCCTCGGCCAGCAGATGGCAGCCGCGGCCAGCGTCGCCCCGCCCACCGTTGCCGACACGAGCCAGCAAGCAGGCGTTTCCCAACCCCTCGTCTTATCAGCCGAGCAGGTTCACGAGCAGACTCAGCCTGCCTATTATGCTGAGATTGGGCAGCCGCCCACACGTCAACCGCAGGCCGGCCCCAACTATGTGCCGACCCCCCAGAGCGTACTGCAAGACATACTAAACGCTCTGCCTCATCAGGACGTGAACGGGCAGTCTGCGTCTGCAATGCAGGCCGCAGCGTTCCAGGCCCCTCAGTACGAGCCTACGTCTCCACTTATGGCCGAGCAAATCGCCCATCAGGGAAATGAATACGCGCCTGGCCAACGTCCGACCGGCCCGCTCTTGCCTTCGCGCCTGGTTACCGGCAAGAATGGCGGTACACTTATAGTTGGGCAGGCGGACCCGAACGCCCCCTTCCAGGTGAGAGGCGCCAACCCCAGTGGGCCGCTTCCCGTTATGAATAGTGGCAACCCCAACTCCAACGGGCCATTTTACGCGCAGACGGTGCAGCCCGACCCTGTAAGTTATGTTGAACAGCCGTTGAATGAAGCAAACTCGGGGATGTTGCGGCCCGATATGCCCAACCGCTCGAACTATGGCAGCCCGTTCGGCGATGCCGACAATCAGTCCGGCCCACTGAGAGCAGCCAAGCCCAAAGCTCCGGTCCCGTCGAGCATAGCGAAACCGCCCGTCCAGAGCGCCAAGTCCGCGTCGGGAGCCCAGGACGATCTGGTTCGCAAGATGAAGCAGCTAAAAGAGATGCTGGACATCGGCCTGATCACCCCCGAAGAGTTCGAGGCCAAGAAGGCCGATATACTGGAGAGAATCTAGGTTCTATTTGAGGCAAAAACATAATGCGGAGCCGCCGGCTCCGCATTATGTTTTTGCCTCAAATCTACTACCGCCACCACAGGTCGCTCTTGAACAGGTTCGACCCTAGCAGACCCAACTGCACCTCATACTGCGTGCCTGCGGCTTCGGGGTGATACTCGAAGCGGTTGCGCTCGAAGTATTGGACGGCGTAGGTCTGCCCGTCGGTGGGGGATACCTCGCTGATCTCCTCGGAGATTGGGTAGCCGTACAACGCCAGGCCGCCCGTTGTCTGCCAGAAGTTCTGGAACGCCCCGCCCAGAGTGTGGCCGCTTTGTGGGTAGTAAATGCGGTCGGGCGGCACGCTGTTGGGGTCGGCTTTGTCGAACGACCTACCATCGGTGAACTCGTCCCCCAGTAGTTGGAGCAGCACCTCGTTGGGCGTGCCCGCGTATTCGGGGTGGTACTCGATGACGGCTCGCTGGAAGAACTGGCTGAGGTAGCCGTGACACATGACGGGCCGGCTGATCGGGTAGCCGAACCTCTCTAACCCGCCCTTCTCCTGCCAGTATTCGGCGAACTGAGGGGCAATGGCCTGTCCCGTCTCGTCAAAGTAAAGCTCGTGTGTGGTAAGCGCATCTTCCTTGTCCATTGGGTCGTCCACCGCATAGCCCTGGGCAAGCTCCTGGTACACCTTATATGCCAGCTTGTGTACCCACACCTTGCCCGAAGGGTCGTAGTCCTTGCCGCCTAGCGCCTCTTGCAGCCTGACAAGCCCGTAGTTGTGAGTGTAGTTACCCGGCACGAAGTCCTCGTACTTGAACCAGAAGCAGTGGGCTATGTTGCCCTTTAGCTCGGGGTCTTCTAATATGCCTGAGTAGAGGGCGCGCAGGAAGCTGGCTTGTTTGACCTCGTCCTCGGTGGGGGCGTCATGGGGGTTGTCGGGCGGGCTGGCTTCGGCGCCCACCTCGGTGAGCCAGAGTTTGCTCCTGTAATCTCCCCGGTCGCGCAGTTTGCGGGTAAAGTCTTTGAGCATATCGAAGAGTTTGGCAGGTTCCAGAAAGTAGGGGTGGATAGCGACTCCGTCCCAGGGCACGCTGCTCCAACCTGGACGGGTGGCAAACCCCCGGTCCTTATAGTGCTGTACCCAAGGGGAGACATACAGTTGGTAGAGATAGTCGAACTGGTCGTGGTCCTTCCCTTCGGGTGGCGAGCCAAGCGGAGCGCGTCAAAACTTGAAGCGGTCAAGCGGCTCTTCGCCAGCGAAGATGAGGTTCGCGTCGGATCTAGGACCATGAAGATTGAGGAGGCCGCCGGGATCTTCTTCCGCCA
>JBBSGN010000021.1:0-12386 GCA_038254085.1 Chloroflexia bacterium
CAGGCGAGATGGACGATCGTGGCCGGTGGCCGCTGGTCGACCGGGATAGAGTCTAACCCGCTGATGACAGTGTCGGGTCTGAAGACCGCGAGGATCGAGCCGAGGCTCGGGATCGTCAGGCCACCCACGACCCCGTCGCTCACGAGCTTTCATGCCAGTTTTGCGGCTACCAACAAAACGAGCAAGGCACGCAGCAAGGCGGCCAACCCGCCCAGGTCCAATCCGACGTCCCACCCAACCCCTTCCTGCAACTGCTCGACCGGCTGGACGGACGGACGATGACTCGTAAAACGTAATGCGTAAGGGTTCGTTTTACGTTTTACGAGTCCCGCTTGCTTCCCATCCCCTAACTATGTTAGAATTAATCCGTGCCTTCGCTTATGAAGAGTGAACATAATTGCCGCATGTTCGGAACCTATACAGCACCGTTCCGTTCTATTTCACGTCGCTCATTGCCCTGCTAGGAGCTGCTTGTTGTCCTCTCTCCACCAGGCCGAGTGCACTAACCCAGACCTCCCCGCAACGAACCTGGTCACGCGCGAACCTTTCTGGTCGCGCCATCGTGTCACCCTCATCCTGCTAGGCATCCTGGCGATAGCCGCCTTCTTCCGCTTCTACGGCAGCAACTACGACCAGGACCACAACCAGCACCCCGACGAGCGCTTCATAGTCGGCGTCAGCCTGGACGTGCGCTTGCCCGACTCGGTCTCGCAAGCCCTCGACTGGCGCATCAGCCCTCTCAACCTGAGGCGCGTAGCGATTGGCGGCTGCAACGATCCCAGGGGCTGTAGCAACTTCTCCTATGGCTCGTTCCCCGTATACATGGCTCGCGCCGCCGCCTGGGTCGCCGACAGGGTGTGGCCCGGAGCCGATACACGCCCGCCCGACTTTTACTCGCGCAGCTATGAGGGCATGACCGCCGTTGGCCGCCATCTCGCCGCCCTGTTTGACCTTCTAACCATTCTCTTCGTCTTTCTCATCGCGCGCCGCCTGTACTCGCGCAGCACCGCGCTAATAGCCGCCGCTTTGGTGGCGTTCGCTGTTACCGAGATACAGATAGCCCACTTCTACGCCTCTGACACCTTCCTCGTGACCTTTATGATGAGCGCGCTCTATTTCAGCGTGGTGCTGATGCAGCGCCCTGTGTGGTGGGCGGCAATAGGCGCGGGCACTTTCCTCGGCCTGGCCGTCGCCAGCAAAGTCTCAATTGCCCCCTTCGCGCTGGTAATCGTCGCCGCAATCGCCCTTCGAGCCGCCTACCGCAAGCGCACGCGAGCGCTCGGCGCCAAGTTCGGCGACCCCATAGGCGTCAAGCCCGCTCCTGCTTCCGAAAGGTCGCTCTCTTTCTGGGGCCACTTCTTGCGTGGCCTGCGCTATCTGGTCACCGCTGGTATCTTCGCCCTCCTCGCCTTCGCCATCACCGAGCCTTACGTTCTGTGGAGTTTCGACTTTTCGGCATTCACCGTTGGCGGCTGGCAGGCTTTCCTCGACTCCAACCCCTGGTGGCGGGCCATCTCCGAGCAGGCGGGCATACAGAGCGGCCAGGCAGACGTGCCTTATACCCGCCAGTACGTCGGCACGGTCCCGCTCCTCTACCACCTGCAACAGCTGGTTCTGTGGGGTCTCAGTCCAATTCCCGGCATCGTGGCCGTGGTCGGGTTTGTGATCGGCATCTGGCGGGCTGTTCGCCGCCACCCCGCCGAAATCCTGCTCATGTCGGGCGCTATCCCCTACTTCGCCACAATCCTGACCCTCGAAGCCAAGTGGATGCGCTATATGCTGCCCCTGGTGCCCATCTTCTGCATCCTCGGCGCGGCCTTCCTGGTGCGCGGCGTCATCTTGGGCCGCAGCCGCTTCCAGGCCACCGCGCCTGCACTCCCCTTCGACCGCCTCCGCCTTGCCTGGCAGCGCAACGTCTTCCCCGCTCTGGTGGTGATGACAATCGGTGCGGCCTTTCTCTGGTCCGTCGCCTTCATGAACATTTATAGCCAACCCCACTCCCGCGTGCAGGCCTCAACGTGGATTTATGACAACATCCCCGACGGCGCGAAGCACAGCATCGAGGCATGGGATGATGAACTGCCGCTCGGATTACCCGCCGAAAAGGCCACTCCGGGCCACCCGGCTAAACCGCCACGCGGCAATGGAGAACACTATCCAGGCCCTGTGCAGTTCGACCTGTATGGCGACCACCCGGCGGACGAGGAGTTAAATTACATCAAGGGCCAGATGGCTCAGACCGACTACATCATCCTCGCTAGCAATCGCATATACGGCTCCGTCTCGCGCCTGCCCTGGCGCTACCCGGTACAGACCAAGTTCTACGAGCTACTTTTCGCCGGAAAGCTGGGCTTCCAGCCTGCGCATACCGAGATGGTCACACCCGAGCTGCTCGGCATCAAGTTCAACGACCAATCGGCTGACGAAAGCTTCACGGTCTACGACCACCCGCGTGTGGACATCTTCAAGAAGGTCAGCACACTCACCGACGATCAGCTTCATACCCTCTTCAGCCCGGCCCTCAACCGGCCCGCGGGCGAGTACACCACCCAGAGGCACGGCAGCGTGAGCGACGACAAATCGCTTCAATACAACGTGCCCGTGTCCGCCCTCCCTGACACCGCCGACTACTCCTGGAACCCACTCGCCCAGGAGGACACCCAATGGATAGGCGTAGCTCTCTGGCTCCTCGCGGTCTACCTGCTGGCCTTTGCCGCCCTGCCTATCGTCTTCGCCGTCTGCCGCAACCTCCCCGACCGGGGCTACCCCGTCGCCAAGTTGATAGGTCTGATGATCGTCTCCTGGGGTAGTTGGCTGCTGTCGAGCCTACATATCCTCCCCTTCACGGTCTGGACCGTGCTGCTGGTCCTCCTCCTGATGGCCGCCCTCTCCTACCTATGCTGGCGGCTCGGCGCCGGACAAGGGATAAGGCACTTTATGTCAAGCAGGCGCAGCCTGGTCTTCTTCTACGAAGGGCTGTTCCTGGCCGCGTTCGCCGCCTTCCTGATTATCCGCCTGATCAATCCCGACCTGTGGCAGACCTCTTACGGCGGCGAGAAGCCGATGGAGTTCGGTTTCCTGAACGCCACCCTGCGCAGCGCCTGGATGCCGCCCCTCGACCCGTTCTTTTCGGGCGGCTACATCAATTATTACTACCAGGGCCTCTTCATCGTCGCCACACTCATCAAGCTGGTAGGCATTGACCCCGCGATTGCCTTCAACCTGGCTATACCGCTCCTGTACGGCCTCGCCTTCACCGCCGCCGCATCGGTGGTCTACAACATCGTGGCCTGGAGCCAGCGCAGGCGGGGCAGCGCGCATCTCGTGTCGCGCGGCGGGCTTGCCTTCGGCTTCCTGGCCGCCTTCCTCATGCTCGCCATAGGCAACATGCACGCCCTGTACCAGTGGATAGTCATCACTTTCCCAGGGTTTGGTCGCAGCCTTGAAGGCTGGGTCAGCGGCCTGATTCGGGCCATGAGCAACGGCGACTACGTCGAGCAGGCGTACACCACCCCTCTCACCAGCTTCGACTTCTGGGGCCCAAGCCGTGTGGTCAGCCACACCATCAATGAGTTCCCATACTGGAGCTTCCTGTACGCCGATCTCCACCCCCACCTGATAGACCTGCCTTTCACTTTGCTAGCAGCCATCCTCTGCCTGAACATCGCCTTTTCGGGGCGCTTTGCCAGGAACCTCACGCTTCCTGTGGCACAAGGCCCTCACTGGTGGCGCGGCACTCGCACTTCCGTCGTGTCGGCGCTCTCCTGGCTTTGGGGCGGCGGCTGGTCGGGCGTGCTGCGCTTCACGCTGCTCGCGCTCACCCTCGGCACCCTGGCTGCGGCTAACTCCTGGGACTACCCAACCTATCTCGCCCTCATGGTAGGCGCAGTGCTGGTCGCTTTGCTGCTCGCCAACAAGCCTCGCCGCGAACCGAGTGGCGTGCAGACGTTGGCAGAACGCGGCCCTCGCCTCTCCGCCGGGGATAAATGGAGTCTATACATAGTCTGCCTCGTCTCGGTGGGACTGCTGGCCGGGTTGGCCCTGCTCGCCTACGCGCCTTTCTTCCTCGGCTTCAAGGCCTTCTTCACTAAGATCATGCCCCTGGTTGACGGCGGCTTTGTTCCCGGCACGACCACTATCATGCACCGCACCACCCTGGCCGAATACCTGGTGGTGTGGGCGCTCTTCGTCTTTGTCTGCCTCTCCTACCTGGTCTACCGCCTCTGGAAGTTTCCCTGGCGAGCCGCCGTCCAAGATATCGTTACCCCATCGTCCGCCCCCAACCGCCGGGGGCTAATCCCCAATGCCGGACATGCCTTCTCCTTGCCCCAAAGACGGCCTCGTCTCGTGCCCGCCCTCGCCTCAGCATCGCCCGACGCTGATCTCCCGACCACAATGGCCCTTGCTGTCCGCGAGGAACCGGCAGGCAGCGGCGAGCAACTGGCCGAGCGCGAGCCTGCCCCCTACCCGGACAACGGGCAGGAAGATGTTAGTTCGGGCCGCGATATTGACGCCCAGGACGTGACCACTGCCGAGGATTACGCCTCCTCTCCCTCCGGCACCGTGACCGCCGAAACTGCCCCGCAGGCAAGGCCCGCCTACCCGACCAACGACGGCGAAGGGCCGGACGGACTCTACGAGCCGCTTCCCAGCCTGTACGAGCCTGAGCCTGCCCACTGGGTCGCCGAGGCCCACACCCAGGCTGGTAGTGAGGTCGTGCCGCGCCCGCGAACTGAGCAGCCAGGGGTGATTCCCCTGTGGGCGGGCTTCTGGATGCTCGGTGTGACCGCAGCCCTGACGGTGCTGCAACTGGTCACAGGCCAGTACCTGCTGGCCCTATTGATCGCTCTCATCGGTGGCATCGCGGCAACTACGCTCCCCACCTCGCGCTCTGCGGCCAATCTGTTCGCCGGCCTCTTGCTCCTCGGCGCGCTGGCCGTCTCCCTCGGCGTCGAGATCGTCTACCTTGCCGACCACCTGAGCGGCGGCGAATCGTTCCGCATGAACACCGTGTTCAAGTTCTACGAGCAGGTGTGGGTGCTGTTCGCTGTGGGCAGCGGCGCGGCCATCTACTACATCCTCTACGGTCTGCGCGAGCTACCTGCCACCCCCCAAGACCATGAAACCAACGCCTTGCTCCAAACCGAAGGGCCGGTCCGCCCGCTGGAAGTTGATGCAGTGCCACCTTCAACCGCGCCCTCCAACGGCCACTCCGACGAAGCGGCTATGCACGAAACCGCTCTACCCGCAGCCCCGCTTGAAGAATCTTCCAACAACTGGCTTGTATGGTCCGCCGAGGCCAGCCAGAGTGCCTTCGATCTTGAGCCGGAGGAGGCCCCCGTCCAGACATTTGCTACTGACGAACTTCCGGTGGAGACCAGCGCCCCCGCGTCCCAACCTGCTCTGCCCGACACCCGTGCTGTCACCGCTATAAACTGGACCCCTCGCAGGATAGCCTGGACGACGGTATTGGCCCTCTTCATCGCGGCGGGCTTCCTATACACTTACCTCGGCACGCCGGTCCGCCTGGCACAGCGCTTCCCGGTCAACCCGCCCGTCGGCACGTTGAACGGCCTGAAATATATGACGACCGGCACCTACCAGGCGCAATTGCCTTCCGGCTTAGGTCTACAGGTCAACCTTAAGTACGACTACGACGCTATCAACTGGATGAACAAGAACATCCATGACCCCCACGTGATCGCCGAGGCCCCCGTCGAATATTACCGCGCCGACGGCATGAGAGCGGCCACCAATACCGGCTTCCCCATGGTCGTGGGCGGTCTGCACCAGGACGAGCAGCGATACGGCTGGCTGGTCGGTGACAGGCGAGGCGACATGGAACAGTTCTTCACCACCACCGACCCTCAGAAAGCCCTCACCTATATCAGCAAATACGACATAGACTATATTTACCTGGGCCAACTTGAGCAGAAGATGGCGGGCGCGGGCATGGCAAAGTTCGCCCAATTAGCCACCCCCAAAGTCGCCGTCCTGAAGCAGGTGTTCAAGGCCGACTCGCCGGAAGGCGTGCCCGGCACGATTATCTACCAGGTGATCCGCGACGTGAAGCCGGTGGTCGGCGCACCCGTAGCCAACTCGGGCATCCCCGGCATCTCCATCACACCCGTGCCGACCAGCACGCCTCTGCCGCCGCCCACACCACCAGTGGACGACCCGGCACTAAAGGCGCTGATTGCCGACGTGACGGCCAACCCCACCGACCGCGACAAGCGCATGAAGCTGGTCGAATGGTATCGGGACCACAGCTATTTCCTGGACGCCGCACGCGAGCTTGAGACCGTCGTCAAGCAAGACCCAAGCGATGTGGCCGTCCGCCAGCAGTTGGGCGACGCTTACCAGTCGGGTGGCAAGCCCGACAAGGCGCTCAAAGCCTGGGAAGACGCCCGCGACGTGGCCCCCAGCAACCCCGCCGGACACAACAAGGTCGGCATCGCGTACCGCGAGCGCAAACGTTACGATGACGCCATACGCGAGTTCCAGACCGCCGTCGCCGCCGACTCCACCTTTACCGAATCGTGGTTCAACCTGGGCCAGACCTACGAGGCAAAGGGCGACCTGGATAACGCCAAAAAAGCGTACCAAAGCGCGATAGACAAGAGCAAAGACAAGCAGAACGACTCCTGGGTCCAGGAGGCCCGGAAGCGGCTTAATCAGATTAGGTGACGACGGACGACGGACGACCGCCGAAACCACCTCACTCGCTCATTGTCCAGCGTCTCGGTCGTCCGTCGTCCGTCGTCCGTCGTCCGTCGTCCGTCTCCAAAGGATTACTATGGCAGAAGCGTTCGCCTGGTGGCTCACACTTGAAATACTGGGCATAATAGCCTTCCCGGTGGCGGCGGTGCTTTTGCGTGCCCTGCCCGACCGTGGCTACACGGTCACGAAGACGCTGGGTCTGCTCCTCACCGGCTGGCTGGCCTACACCCTCTCGATGATGCAGATGGCCCAGTTCGGGCGCGGGCTGCTCATCTTCTGCGCTATCGTGCTTGCGCTCTTCTCGACCTGGCTCCTCTGGCGCAAGGGTAAGGTTATGCTCGCGGAGATGCAGGCGCTCCTTCGCACCCGCTCCTTCGTCCGTTACCTGGCAGTCACCGAGGTCATCTTCACGGTAGCCTTCATACTCTGGACGCTCCTGCGGGCCTACGACCCCGACATCTTCAGCTTCGAGAAGTTCATGGACTTCGGTATCATGAACGCTATAGCCAAAAGCAGCACCTTTCCTCCCAACGACATGTGGCTGTCCGGCCACTCCATCAACTACTACTACTTCGGCTATGTGCTGATGACATCCCTCAGCCTACTGAGCGTCGTGCCCACGCAAATCGGCTTCAACCTGGCTAATGTCACCCTGTTCGCCCTCACCGCCGTCGGCTCCTTCGGGGTCGCCTACAACCTGGTCGCCTCCAGTGCCACCCGCCTGCGTGAAAACGCTGTTGCTTTGCAAGCCACGAGTATTAAAGCGATTCCCAAGCGCCGCGCAAGAAGCTCCGCACAGGCAGCCTCGGCTACCACCCCCGCTTCGCGCCTGCCCGTGCGCCAAGCCTCGGTCGCAACCGCCGCCCCCGTTGCCTTACAAGCCGAAGCGCCCATAGCAGTCGCCGAGCCTGAAGTAGCAGGCAACGGCCATTCCCACGACGCTTCCCTCCCGCCCAACGGCCCAAGATATACCACACCTGCTTACGAAGCGGGCGATGCCCCAGCGGAGCCGACCGCCAAAACGCCCTGGTTCCTATCGCCGTATCTCTACGCCACGCTCGCTATGCTCATGGTGGTGGCGATGGGCAACCTTACTACCATGTTCGCCATCCACGACGGCCCTCAAACTGAGGGGGATGGGTGGCGTTACTGTTTCAACTGCCAGACCGCCCAAACCTTCAACTGGTTCGCGCCATCCCGCGTCATCCGCGACTACAGGACCGCCACACAGCCCGGCCAGCCCCCGAACAAGGAGATGGACCCCGTCGAATCTATCAACGAGTTCCCTGCCTTCTCCCTGCTGTTGGCCGACCTGCATCCGCACGTCATGGCCCTGCCGCTCGTGCTGCTTGCCCTCGCCTGCGCGCTGGCCTTCTCTCGGCGGCGCGTCCTCAGAGGGCAGCATTGGCGCGACGGCCTGCCGCGCGGCCTCCACGCCTGGCTCTCTCTCGCCGTCGTGGGCATCATTATTGGCTCGCTTTACACGACCAACACCTGGGACTACCCCACATACCTGCTCATGGCGCTTGCCGGCCTGGCCCTCGCTTATCTCACCTTCCAGCGCCAAAGCGAGAGGGCATGCGGTTGGCGCTGGCTCCAGCCCTGGATCGTCCAATCCGCCTTGATAGTGGTCCTCAGCCTGGTATCGTTCATACTGTTCCACCTCACCTTCAAGTCGCTGGTGGGTGGGCAGCCCGCACAGGTGCCCGAAAACCTGGCTAACATCCCCATCGTCGGGTGGGTGCTGCAAAAACTGGGCAGCTATCTGCTCGTCAACACCTGGGACAAGACCATCACCGGCTTCCTGGTCATCTTCGGCATCTTCCTGGTCGGCATCGTGGGCTGGTTCTTATACGAGCTTACCGGCTTCTCGCGCAGGCCCCACACCGAGCCTGGTCGCCCGCCCACAACCGCTCGCAACAACATCATCCTGGGGGTGGTAACGCTCCTCAGCCTGGCGTTCGCCTTCCTGCTGCGCTTCCCTCTCCTGGCCCTATTATTGTCCCTTGCCGTCGTAGCCTTCTATCTCGCCTGGCGCGAACCGCAGAGAATCGAGCGCAACATGGCCCTGGTCATGGTCGGCCTCGGCGCCTTGATCGGCCTGGTGATCGAGGTGGTCTACCTGCGCGATGTGTTCAACGACCGCCAGAACACCCTTTTTAAGTTCTATTATCAGATTTGGATCCTCTGGGCACTGGCCTCAGCCTATGGCCTCTGGCGCGTCCTACGAGCCGCCTTCACTCCCCGCGAGGCTGTTCCCACCACCCAGCGCGGCACATACCCACCCCCGAATATCGGCTCGAAGGCGCTTGCCCTCGCCTGGACCGCTGTATTCGGCCTGCTCGTACTATCTGGCCTGATGTACTCTATCTACGGCCCTCTCGGTAAACTAGGGCCGACCCCCGTCCTTCGCGGCCTCGACGGCGCCACGCATCTCTCGCGTAGTGCCCCAGGCGACTACGCGGCCATCAACTGGCTCAAAGCTAACGCCACCGGCTCCGATGTGGTCCTCGAATGCTGCCACGACGAGTACAACGCCCCCGGCCACGCGGGCCGCGTCTCCTCCTACACGGGTGTGTCCACCCTCATCTCGTGGGACGGCCACGAGAGCCAGTGGCGCGGCGGCCAACCGCAACTCCTGGCCGAGCTAGGTCCGCGCCGCAACGTAGTCACTAGCCTCTACACGGCCAAAGACCCCGCCAACAACGGCGCGCCACTCACGCCCCAACGCCTGCTCGAGGTCCTCCACCAGTACAATATAGATTACGTCTTCGTTGGAGCTGTCGAGCGCGGCGAAGGCAATGCTGCCGGAGGCCACCCTGAAGAGCGCGTTACCCCCCAGGCCGAAGCCCTCTTCAAACAGGTCCTACAGCCTGCCTTCACCTCCGGCAGCACCGTCATCTACCGCGTCCCGCAGCCAGCAGCCCAGGCCAACCCATCTGGGCCGCGGCCGTGAGGGACGAGATGAAGGACGACCGAACGATACGTGAAGCGTGAAACGTGGGAGATAATTATGAATTGCTGCCCGTCAAGTATCAACGGCCATTACGGTCGTCTTTCGTCCATGTAAATGTTCAGATTAGGGGTAGAGGAATGTTTGTAGAGGCAGATTTGCGTGCCCGCCCTGGTGGCTTACCAGGATGGCGGGAGGCGATTTCCGGGCATATGATGTCTACATAGTTACAGGATTCTGCTCAGGAAGGCTTGGGTGCGCTCCTGTTGTGGGTTATCGAAAATCTGCGCGGGAGGGCCTTCCTCGACCAGCTTGCCCTCGTCCATGAAGATCACGCGGTCGGCTACCTCGCGGGCGAAGCCCATTTCGTGCGTGACCACCACCATGCTCATCCCCTCGTGGGCCAACTGCTCCATCACTTTGAGCACCTCGCCAACCAGTTCGGGATCGAGCGCCGATGTGGCTTCGTCGAACAGCATCAGCATGGGGTCCATCGCCAGAGCGCGGGCGATTGCGATGCGCTGCTGCTGCCCGCCCGATAGCTGGTTGGGATAGCGGTCTGCCTTGTCGCTCAAACCCACTTTGCGGAGCAACTCCTTTGCCCTCGCGGTCGCCTCAGCCTTGGGCGTCTTTTTCACGTGTACTGGAGCCTCGATGATGTTTTCCAGCGCGGTCATGTGTGGGAAGAGGTTGAACCTTTGGAAGACCATGCCTATCCTGGCGCGTTGGGCGGCTATGTTGCGCTCCGTGTCCTCTACCAACCCGCCGCCTTCTTCGCGGTAGCCGATAAGCTGACCGCCCACATAGATGCGCCCGCCCTGTATCTTTTCAAGGTGGTTTATGCAGCGCAGGAAGGTGGTTTTGCCCGACCCGCTGGGACCGATCAGCACCACAGTTTGCGCCGGGTTCACAGTCAGATCAATGCCGCGCAGCACTTCGGTCGGGCCGAATCTCTTATGCACGTCCTGAGCTTGTACGATGGGACCCTGATTTGGAATAACAGCGTTCGTCATCTAGTCCTCACTCTTGCTCACTCTGTCCTACCTGTGGTCTAACGCGCTTCGCGTGCTGAGTATATTGCCGCGCACCCGACCCCAGAAACCAGGTTGCTGTTCAAGGGCTTTGCGCTCTCCTAGGCGATTCTCCATCCAACTTTGGCCCCAGGTAACCACGGTGGTCATGGCGAGGTAGTAGCACGATACTATGGCAAAGGTTTCCAGGGTCTTGAAGTAGAGATGGTTCAGGTCGCCCGCGTGTTGCAGCAGCTCGCCAACGCTGATTACCGAGGCCAGCGACGAGCTTTTGAGCATGTTGTTGAATTCGTTGCCGGTCGGCGGCAATATCACCTTGGCGGCCTGGGGCAGCACCACGCGCCTCATGCCCTGCCCATAGGTCATGCCAAGCGATTTAGCGGCTTCCATCTGGCCGGGATCTATGCTCTGGATGCCTCCGCGCACGATCTCGGCCATGTAAGCCCCTTCGTTGATGCTCAGAGCAAGCAGCGCGGCGGTTATAAGGTTAAGGTGTATGCCAATTTGGTATAAGCCCGTGGCGAAGACGATTAGTTGCACGAGCAGGGGAGTACCCCGGAAGAGCCAGATGTAAAAGCCGGAGATGGCGACAAGGGTTGGGTTCTTGCTGATCTTCATGAGCGCGGCTATCAGACCCAACAAAATACCAAAGAACTGGGCGACCACCGAGAGGAAGATGGTCATTTGCGCGCCCTGGATGAGTGTCTGGTCGAAAAAGTGTGCTGGGATGAACCCCCAGTCAAACCCCGCCTCTGTCAGCCTTAGGTAGACCCAGACCAGCACGGCGGCGACCACCACGAGCGCAACAAGCGTCCACAACCGTCGCCGCGTAACCCTACTGTCCATCCCGGACCCCCTGCGTAATATAGAGTGCGGAATAGTGGACATTCCGCACTCTACGTTACTTAATGCCCCACTTGGCTTTGATAGCGTCGAGCGTGCCGTCGCTCTTCATGGCAGTGACAGCGGCATTGACGGCGTCAGACATCGGCTTGTTGGTTTGGGCGACCGCGATGCCTTCAGGCGCGGCGTCAAAGTTGGGGATCGCTACCTCGAAGTCTGGGTTGATCTTCGAATAGTAGGCTGCTACCGGCGAGTCGTGCAACGTAGCATCGGCACGACCTACTCGAAGTTGGTCTACGGCGTCAGTATCGGTCGGGTAGACGAGAACATTCACCTTGGGTTTGCCCGCTTTATCGAGCTTATCGTTAAGGTCTTTGAGCGTTTGCTCCTCAGTAGTGCCCTGTTCGGCGACGGCGGTCAGCCCTGAAAGATCATCCAGGGTCTTGACGCCCTTTGGATTGCCTTTCTTCACCAGCACTGCCTGTCCGGCCTCAATATAGGGTACGAGGTCAACCACCTTCTTGCGCTCGTCGGTGACGGTCATGGCCGAGATTACAACGTCGAATTGGCCTGCCCTCAGCGCGGGGATAATATCGTCAAACTTGAAGTCCTGCTCCTTGAGGCTCAGGCCCAGACGGCTGGCTAGCTCCGCCGCTATGTCCATATCGGAACCGACAGGATTGCCTGCCGCGTCCTTGTATTCCTGGGGCGGATAGCTTATATCGCTGCCGACTGTGAGCGTGCCTGCGTTGACCAGCTTGGAGGGGGCGGGCACCGACTTGGCGTGTGCGCCTGGCTTCCAGTCAGACACGGGGGTGGCTCCCGGCGCGCTGGAACCA
>JBBSGN010000022.1:0-12329 GCA_038254085.1 Chloroflexia bacterium
ATAGACACCGCGGGCCGCCTGCACACCAAGACCAACTTGATGGAGGAGCTTCGCAAGGTCAAGCGGATCATAGCCAAGCAGTTACCGGGCGCGCCCCACGAAACCCTCATGGTGCTGGACGCCACCACCGGCCAGAACGGTCTCCAACAGGCCAAAGTCTTTATGGAGGTGGCGGATGTAACCGACGTGGCGGTAGCCAAGCTGGACGGCACGGCCAAAGGCGGCATAGTGTTCGCCATCGCCCGCGAACTAAAGCTGCCCATCCGTTACGTTGGCACCGGCGAAAAGATCACCGACCTGGCCGACTTCGATGCTCGGCAGTTTGTGGAAGCGTTGTTCACCTAAAACGTAAAACGTAAGAAGGCCGCTTCTTACGTTTTACGTTTTACGAGTCCGGGTTTCGGACCTTGTATATAAACATCAACCAACTAAACAAACCGATTAGTATAAAGGACAAATCCCTATGTTTGAAAGTCTTTCGGACCGCCTAAACGGCGCTTTTACCCGGTTGCAGGGGAAGGGGCGGCTGGACGAAGCGGATATAGATGAAGCTATGAAAGAGGTGCGCCGCGCCCTCCTGGAAGCCGATGTCAACTTTAAGGTTGTCAAGAGCTTCGTAGACAAGGTGCGCGAACGGGCTGTCGGCCAGGACATCCTGCGGAGTCTCACCCCTGCCCAACAGGTGGTCTCCATCGTGCATGACCAGCTAATAGAACTGCTGGGCGAGCCGTCCAGGTTGGAGATGTCTAAGACGCCGCCCACGGTCATAATGCTGGTCGGCCTGCAAGGTTCAGGCAAGACCACCACCGCCGCCAAGCTCGCTTTGCAGCTGCGCCGCGCCGGGCAGAACCCGCTAATGGTGGCCGCTGATGTGTACCGCCCGGCGGCTATCCACCAGTTGCAGACGCTAGGTAAGCAACTGGGCATCCCTGTGTACGCCGAGGAGCCAGGGACCAACCCCGTCAACATAGCGGTCAACGGCGTGCGCCAGGCCCAGATGGGCAATAATGGCACAGTGATCATAGACACGGCGGGCCGCCTCCACATTGACGAGGCCATGATGCAGGAGGTAGCCACCATCAAGGAGCGTCTCCACCCCAACGAGACGCTGCTGGTGGTGGACGCGATGACCGGCCAGGACGCGGTGCGTGCCGCCTCCGAGTTCAACGAGAAGGTGGGTGTCACCGGCCTCATTATGAGCAAGATGGACGGCGACACGCGAGGCGGCGCGGCCCTCTCGGTGCGCGAAGTGACCGGTGTGCCGATCAAGTTCATGGGCACAGGCGAAAAGACCGACGCACTTGAGCCTTTCTACCCCGACCGGTTGGCCTCCCGCATCCTCGGCATGGGCGACGTGATGACCCTCATCGAGAAGGCCCAGGCCGAGTACGACGTGGACCAGGCCAAGGCGATGGAGAAGAAACTCCGCACCGCCACCTTCGACCTGGACGACTTCTTGAACCAGCTTCAGCAGGTGAAAAAGCTAGGCCCGCTAGAGCAGGTTATGCAAATGATACCGGGTATGGGCCAAGCGATGCGCCAGCAGCAGGTAGAGTTGCGCGAGGACGACCTGAGCCACATCGAGGCGATCATCCGCTCGATGACCTCAATGGAGCGCCACCGCCCCGAAATCATAGACAGCAGCCGCCGCCGACGCATCGCCAAGGGCAGCGGCACCACCACCCAGGACGTGAACGCCCTCCTGAACCAGTTCAAGCAAATGCAAAAGATGATGAAGATGTTCACGGGCGGCGGTATGAAGGGCCTCAAAGGCAAAGGCAAGCGCCGAGGCATGGGCAACATGGGCCAGTGGTTGCAGTAAGAAACAACAAAACAACACAAAACCGGACGTGGAGCGTCCGGTTTTGTGTTGTCTTGTTTAGGGAATGGAAATTGCTCTCCAGGCACATATGCGCATTCGGGAGCTAACATGCGTAGAGATGTGCTGGCGGGAATAGCCGCGGGCGATGCGTATCTGGAGCTCTGCATATATAATACGTAGAGGCAATGAAACTTACCCTCTTGCTAATGGCGGCAACTAATTTCCTGTTAGGTAGGTAAGACCATGTTTGACAGCATACTAAACCGGGTGAGACCCGAGCGCAAGTATGATCCTGAAGAGATCAAGAAGCGCCTCCCGCCGGGGCAATCGCTCACCGAGAAGTGGCCCGTGCTACATTACGGCGGGGTGCCGCACACTCCCCTGCAACATTGGGACTTCCGGGTGTTCGGACTGGTAGAACAGCCGATGCGCTGGAATTATGAGGAGTTCATGGCCCTCCCGCACGGCAGCACCCAATCAGTGGACATCCACTGCGTGACCCGTTGGAGCAAGTTCGGCAACGTCTTCGAGGGCATACCCTTCAAGGAAGTGTACGAGCGAGTCTTGCCCAAGCCGGAGGCCAAGTTCGTGATGGTCCACGCCGACCAAGGCTTCACCACCAACGTGCCACTGGCCGACCTGCTCGCCCCCAACGTGACATTCGCCTACAAGAACAACGGCGAGGACATCAGCGACGAGCATGGCTGGCCTTTGCGCCTGGTGGTGCCCCACCTCTACTTCTGGAAGAGCGCCAAGTGGGTGCGCGGCCTCGAGTTCCTGGACCACGACGAACCAGGCTTCTGGGAGGACGCAGGCTACCACATGCGTGGCGACCCCTGGAAGGAAGAGCGATACGGGACGTGGTGAGAATAAAACGTAAAACGTAAGGGCCTCTTCTTACGTTTTACGTTTTACGTTTTACTATTATGCGCTCTCGCTTTCTCTATATCGCCGTAGTTGTGCTCGCGCTTGTGGTGCTGGGTGTTGTAGCTGGTGGGGCGCTCTTTTTGCCACAGGCTTCCCCATCAGGCCCGAACAGAGGCCTTGCTGTGGTTTCGTCTCCGTCTCCGACCGGCGTGGTTCCCATTTCACAAGCGGTGGATACGCCGAAGGAACCCACTACGGCTCCTACGCCTCTGGTTGCATCGTCGGAAGCCCCAACCTCAGTTTCAACTCCGGCTCCTGCTGATCCACCTACGCAGACGTCCCAGCCAAGCGTTGCTGCGTCTACGCCTAGCGCCACACCCGCCGAAGCCCGCACGTCGGAGCGGGTTGGTGGGCCTATTGGCGTGCCGAATAACCACAAGGGGCCGCACTGGGTGACATTGCAGGCGGGGCATTGGCGCAACGAGAACCTGCCCGAAGAGCTTCAGCACCTCACCACCCACACCGGGGCCTACTCGAACGGGGTGAGCGAGGTGGACGTGAACGTGGCTGTGGCAAACCTGGCCGCAAAGCGCCTGTTCGAGCGAGGCTATAGCGTAGATATACTGGATGCCACCGTGCCGATCAGCTACACGACCGATCTCTTCCTGGCCCTGCACGCCGACGGCAGTTCTCTATCTTCGTGGCGCGGCTTCAAGGCGGTGTCACCTTGGGGCGCTGTGCCTTCATCGGAAGACTTTGTGAGCATCCTGTACGAGGAATACGGCAAGGCGACCGGTCTGCCCACCGACGCAGTGACGAGCGTGGCGATGGCCGACTATTACGCCTTCGACCCGGAGAGGAAGTATCGTCACGATATTGCCCCCGGCGTGCCCTCCGCTCTGCTGGAGATGGGCTTCGTCACCAACCCCGACGACCGCAAAGTGCTGACAACCGAGCAAGACCGCCTGGCGTGGGGGATAGCCAATGCCGTAGACCGATGGTTCCGCTCAGGCGCGGCGGGCAACACGCCCACCCCCTACCCTACCTTCACACCCAGCCCCACAGCCACGCGCACAGCCACCCCCACCAGCACCGTTACCCCTACGCCCACTGCGACAGCCACCAGCACGACCACACCCATTCCCACCGAACAAGCCATAGCAGCGACCGAGACCGCCGCTCTGGTTACACCCGCACCGCCAACCGCAACACCCAGGCTGCCTAAGCCAACCAACACACCTCTACCTACGCCCACGCCACTGACCGGCACTATCACCACCGATGGTCGCTGGCTACCGCCCCGCGCACCGAACGGGCGCACTCTGCCCGCCCCTGGCAGCGACGCCCCGCCTGTCCTCCTCAGCGACGCCGCCCAGGACCTGCCCCTCACAGCCGATGGCCGCGAGCGCCAACAAATCTGGCAGCAATTCTACATGCCGGAGCTTGGGCGTAGCGTGTGGAAGGAAGGGCAGATGAGGTACGTTAGGCACTGACTCGTAATGCGTAAAACGTAAAACGTAAAGGGCTTTTACTCACTCCTTACGTTTTACGTTTTACGTTTCACGCCTTGAATCCCAGCCGCTTCTCCCTCAGACTTACGTATCTCCGTTCCCCTATAACCAGATGGTCTAGCACTTCTATCTCTAGCAGCTTGCCTGCGGCTACTATTTGCTCGGTTACGCGGGCATCTTCGGAGGAGGGAGTGGGGTCGCCGCTGGGGTGGTTGTGGGCCACGATGATGGCGGCGGCGTTCACCCGCACCGCCTCCTTGAACACCTCGGCTACCCTCACCAGCGACGAGTTGAGCGAGCCTCGGTACACGTCGCTGAACTTTATCACCTGGTTTTTGGTGTTGAGCAGCACCACTCGCAGCGTCTCCTGGTCGAGTGGGGCCATCTCTAGCATTAGCACGGGGGCCAGGTCAGCCGGGGAGCGCACCTGAAGCCTCTCCTCCGGTTGGGCGAGCAGCAAACGCCGCCCCAGTTCGAGCGCGGCCTTTAGCTGGCACGCTTTAGCATCGCCCAGCCCATGCACGTCGCACAACTCGGCGAACGACACGCGCGCCAACCCCACCAGCCCGCCATAAGTGACCAGCAGGCGGTTCGCCAGGTCTATCACGCTCTCGCCCTGCGTGCCCACACGCAGGATGATCGCCAGCAGTTCAGCCTCCGACAGCGACCCTGCTCCCAGCGCCTTCAACTTCTCACGCGGGCGACCATCCGCAGGCAACTCTTTAATAGTGAGGGCTGTTCGTCCGTTAGCACTCGGCTGCTTGGGTGGCAAGGCGGTATCTCCTGGGTGGAAGGATGGGCCGATTATAGAAGACAGGTGTATGTATGTCAAGTTTAGGGAAGACGATGGAATCGTCTACTGACCCTCATTCGCCCAACCCCATTTTGCATCCGTTTCCCCTTATAGGTATAATTATCGTTACGAGTGACGACTAGCCATTAGCGACTAGCCACCGGCAACTAACAACTCGGCAGGAGGAATCTGTCTTTATATGAAAGCATATAACACTTCGCAGCTTCGCAACGTTGGCCTGTTCTCGCATGGAGGGGCCGGCAAGACCTCCCTTCTCGAAGCGATGTTATTCGCCGCAAAGGCCACGAACCGCATGGGCCGGGTGGACGAAGGCACCACCGTCTCGGACTACGACCCCGATGAGGTCAAGCGCCATATCTCCGTGCAGCTTGCCGTAGCCCCCATCGAGTGGCAGGACAACAAGATCAACGCGATAGATGTGCCCGGCTACGCCGAGTTCATAGGTGAGGTCAAGGCCGCTATGCGCGTCACCGACAGCGCCCTGCTCCTCATTGACGCCTCGGCGGGCGTGGAGGTCGGCACCGAGCAAGTGTGGAAGTTCGCCGAGGAGCGCGGTTGCCCCCGCCTGATCTTCGTCAACAAGATGGACCGCGAGAACGCTGACTTCAACATGGCTTTCCATTCCGCCCAGAGCGTGCTGGGCAAGAAATGTGCGCCGTTGCAGATGCCGATAGGCTCTCAGCAGTCGTTCCGGGGTCTAATAGACCTGTTGCAGATGAAAGCTTACATGTACCAGCCTGGCGACACCAGCGGCAAATACACCGAGGCCGACGTGCCCGCCGACATGCGCGAAGACGCCGCGCGTGGCCGCGAATGGCTTATCGAGCGCATAGCCGAGACCGACGACGACCTCACCCTAAAGTATCTCGAAGGCGAAGAGCTAACAATGGACGAGCTTGTGGCCGGCCTGGAAAACGGCGTGCGGACCGGCGACGTGGTGCCGGTGCTATGCGGGTCGGGCGCACTCAATATCGGTATCACCCAGCTTCTCGATGCCATCGTCTCATTCACACCGTCGCCCGCCGAGCTTGGCCCGATAACCGCCACCAACGTCGCATCGGGCCAGGAAGTGAGCTTGCAGCCGGATAATGCTTCGCCTCTCACCGCGCTGGTGTTCAAGACGATCCGCGACCAGTTCGGCAAACAAAGTTACCTACGCGTCTTCTCGGGCAGCCTCCGCTCGGACAGCCACGTGCTCAACTCCACACGCAATGTCGAGGAGCGCATCGGCCAGGTCCACTTTCAGCGCGGCAAGGACCAGATACCGGCCCAGGAGCTAGTGGCGGGCGATATTGGCGTGGTGGTGAAGTTGGCCGATACGCAAACAGGCGATACCCTGTGCGCGGTGGGCAACCCGCTCGTGCTGTCGCCGGTGGCCTTCCCGGAGCCAGTCTTTTCGGCCTCGATTGCCCCGCGCACGAAGGCCGACCTCGACAAGATGGGCACGGCCCTCCACAACATCATGGAAGAGGACCCTACTATCCGTACCAGCAAGGACCCGATCACCGGACAAACCATCGTGTCGGCTATGGGCGAGAGCCATGTGCAGATCGCCTCGGACCGCATGAAGCGCAAGTTCGGCGTGGATGTGAACGTGGGCCTGCCGGTCGTGCCCTACCGCGAGAGCATTACGTCCCGCGTGGACCGCGCTCACTACCGTCACAAGAAGCAGACCGGCGGACACGGCCAGTTCGCCGACGTGGTGCTGGAGCTAGAGCCGCTGAACGAGGGCGAATTCGAGTTTGACGACAGGATCGTGGGTGGCGTAGTGCCCAAGAACTTCATCCCAGCCGTCGAGAAGGGCATACGCGAGGCGCTGAGTGAAGGCGTGCTGGCGGGCTACCCGGTGGTGAACGTCAAGGCGGTGCTGTACGACGGCAGCTACCACCCTGTAGACAGCTCGGAAATGGCCTTCAAGATCGCCTCCTCGCAGGCGTTCAAGGAAGGGTTGCAGGCAGGCAAGCCGGTGCTACTGGAGCCGGTCATGACGTTGCATATTACCGTGCCCGATAACTACACAGGCGACATCATGTCCGACCTGAACGGGCGGCGCGGGCGCGTGCTGGGCATGAACCCCCAGGGCAACGGCTTTACCGTGATTGATGCCCAGGCCCCCCTCGCCGAGGTGCAGCGCTACGTGAGCGACCTGCGCTCCGTCACCCAGGGCCGGGGCAACTTCGCCATGGAGTTCGACCGCTACGAGCCTGTCCCCGCCCACGTCGCCGACAAGGTGATAGAAGAGGCCCGCAAGCGCAGGGAAGAAGCGCACGCTTGACACCGACTACCGACTACCGACTACCGACTACTGACCCTCGCAGAGTGGTCATAACCGGTGTGGGCGCGGTTACGCCGGTGGGCAATAGCGCGTCCGACACCTGGCGCAATCTGCTCGACGGAGTGTCGGGGGTGGGACGTATTACACTGTTCGACCCTTCGGATTTGGGCGTGCAGATTGCAGGCGAGGTGAAAGGTTTCTCCCCGGACGGCGAGATAGACCCCAAGGAAGTGCGGCACATGGATCGCTCGGTGCAGTTCGCCATCGTCGCCACCAGGCAGGCAATCAGGGACGCAGAGCTTGACATGGGCAAGGAAGATGCAGACCGCGTGGGCATTATCTTTGGCAGCGCGGCGGGCGGGGTGGGCACGCTGCTCGCCCAGCAAGCGGCGTTGGAAGAGCGCGGGCCGCGCCGGGTGTCGCCCTTCTTCCTGCCCAACTTCCTGGCCGACTCGGCTTCGGGGCAGGTGGCTATCGCGGTGGGGGCCAAAGGGCCGAACATGGCGGTAGTGTCGGCCTGCGCCACGGGCGGCCACGCGGTCGGCGAATCGATGGAGACTATCAAGCGGGGCGACGCCGATGTGATGATCGCGGGCGGCGCAGAGGCGGTGATAGTGCCCGTGATTATGGCAGGCTTCATCAACATGCGCGCTCTTGGCGACGACCCCGACCCCGCGAAGGCCAGCAAGCCGTTCGATGCCCGCCGCGAAGGCTTTATTCTCTCTGAAGGCGCGGCGGCGCTGGTGCTGGAGGAATTGGGGCACGCGCGCAGCCGGGGCGCGCACATCTACGCCGAGATGGTCGGCTACGGCTCGACCAACGACGCTTACCATATGGCCGCGCAGATCGAGACTGGCGAGGGCGCGGCCCGCACCATGCAACGCGCCCTCGATAAAGCGGGCATCGCGCCTGAAGATGTAGACTACATCAACGCCCATGGCACCGGCACGCCTCTGAATGACAAGGTAGAGACGCTGGCGATAAAGAAGGTGTTCGGTGACGGCGCGCACGACGTAGCCATATCGTCCACCAAGAGCATGACCGGCCACATGATGGGGGCCGCAGGCGCGCTAGAGGCCATAGTGTGCGCCCTGGCAATCCGCGATAACCGCATCCCGCCCACCATCAACCTGGAAGTACCCGATCCCGACTGCGACCTCGACTACACCCCCGGCAAAGCCCGCGATATACAGGTGGACGTAGCCATGTCCAACTCTATAGGGCTGGGTGGGCACAATTCGTGCGTGATACTAAAACGACTAGATTAGCTGTACTCTTATAGACAAACTCACCGCAGGGGCGCAGAGGACGCAGAGACTAAGAACAATAAAAATCTCAGTGGTCCTCTGCGCCCTCTGCGCCCCTGCGGTGAGTAAAGAACACTAGGAGCTTCGATTGGCGGCTTACAATCAAGATCGCAGAGTAGTAATCACCGGGCTGGGGGCTATTACACCTATCGGCAATAGCGTCGAGGAGTTTTGGGCTAACCTGATCGCAGGCAAGTCGGGGATTGGGCCTATCACCAGTTTCGATGCGAGCAACTCGCCAGTGAAGATAGCGGGCGAGGTGAAGGGCTTCAGCCCGGACGAGCATATGGACCCCAAGGCGGCGCGGCGGATGGCTCGCTTCTCGCAGTACGCGGTGGCAACGGCCAGGCAGGCGCTCGGCGATTCGGGCTACGTGATAGACGAGGGGAACTCCGAGAACGTAGCGGTGGTGTTCAACACCGGCGGGGGTGGCCTCAACCTCATGCAAGAGGCCAGCGTCACTATACACGAGCGGGGACCGCGCTCTATAACCCCCTTCATCCTGCCCGGCATGATCGCCAACATGGCCTCTTGCCAGGTGTCACTCGCCTTCGGCACGCACGGGCCGGTCACCACCGGCGTTGCGGCGTGCGCCAGCGGCATCTTCTCTTTCGTCGACTCTTATCACTTCATCATGCGGGGCGAGGCCGACATGGCGATTGCGGGCGGCACCGAGGCGTTTATCACCGACCTGGCTATCGCATCCCTGGCGAATATGCAGGCGCTCTCGCGCAACACCGCGCTGCCGCCCGAAGAGGTGAGCCGCCCATTTGACGCGAGGCGCGACGGCTTTGTCTACAGCGAGGGAGCCGCCGCCGCTATCCTGGAGACCGCCAAGAGCGCCCTAGCTCGCGGTGCGAAGATTTATGCCGAGGTAGCGGGCGGGGCATTCACGGGGGATGCTTACCACGTGACGGCCCCGGCTCCGGGCGGCGCGGGTGCGGCTCTCGCCATGACCCGCGCCATGAAGTACAGCGGCCTCACGCCCGAAGAGATAGACTACATTTGCGCGCACGGAACGTCAACCCCCCTCAACGATGCCGCCGAGACCGCCGCCATCAAGCGCGCGTTCGGCGACCGGGCTTACCAGATTCCTATCTCCTCGAACAAGAGCATGATAGGGCACTCGCTGGGGGCCGCCGGGGCCATCTCCGCCGTTGCCACCGCCCTCGCCATCCAAAACAGCATCGCGCCACCCACCATCAACTATAAGTACCCCGACCCCGCCTGCGACCTCGACTACGTGCCCAACGAGGCGCGAGAAGTGAAGATAGGGGCAGCCCTGGTGAATGGCTTCGGCTTCGGGGGCCAGAACGGAGTGTTAGCGCTGAAAGCGTGGGAAGAATAAAATAAAGACCATCAAAAATCCCCCCTGCGCTGGGATTTTTGATGGTCTTTATTTTAGAGGTACTTGGCGGTAAATGAGCCTGCCCTATGTTTGATCGGGCCGCCCTCCGAGAGGGTCGTATAGCCATCCGGCTCAAGGCTGATCAGGCTCACGCGGTCCATGCGGACGCCGCCGCTACTGCTGGGGCCTGCTGGGTCGATTCGCAGCCTGATTAGCTGGCCTTGCCAGGCGGGATTCGCGCCGAAGTAGGCGGTATACCTGTGCAGTTGGCCGTCGGCTACGGCCCGGATAGCAACCGAGTTGGCTCCGGTAAAGTCGGGTTGGGAGGCTGTGGCGAAGAAGACGCGCACAGTGGGGTCGGCCACCGGCACACCCGTTACCATGTCTATCTGCACGGCGTTATAGCCGTCCAGGGGTATTTCAAGATCAGGGCTGACTAGCTGTGGGCCGTCTCCGGCGAGCGGATAGTACCAGCCTGGTCCGCCCATCGAGCCTTCTCCCAAGTCTTTGGCGGTCCACCCGGCTCCCCCGCCCGCGAAGCCCCAGGTCGTGCGGCTGTCCTTCTTGTAGTGGATAAAGCCCACGCCCCTGAGCGCGGGGTAGACGCGCTTGTTTATCTGCCCGCAGGTCGGTGCGCCCGCGTTGGGGCAGTCGCTTTCGTCCATCTGACTGGTGAGGTAGCTGCCGTCGTTATAAACCTGCTGCACCACCGCCACGTGGCCGCTCACGCTATCCGCACCCAACACGCCCGGCTTGAAGACCACTACATCCCCTTTGCGTGGGTAGTCGCTGACGGGCCAGCCAAGCTCCGCCGCGTTGCTGTCCCAATCCTTCGCGTCGCCCAGGCTACCGGGCAGGTCGGGCCGGTTCTGCCACGCCCAATAGGTGGACTTGCCATAGGGGTAGGGGTTCTGCCCGTGCGGTGTATCGGCCTTCGCCACGTTCAGCATGATACCGAGCATCCCCCAGGCCAGCATCAGCACCAACCCGACCAACAACACCTTCTTCAATGTGTCTCTCATTAGCTCTGCCATCGTCAGCTCTGCCATCGTCTCTTTTCTCCTATGCGTCTTGCTCTATCTCTTGCGCTTTGTTTCAGAACATAAGTTCTATAGACATGATATCTGCTTTGGGTAACAGCAGTCAATAGGGTTTTCCACATATTTTAGAACCTATTTTCGCTTTGTGTGGCGCTTTGCACTTTTCCACACCTGGGATGGCATAACAAAAAGGGACCGGATTGCTCCGGTCCCCTTGGCTTATCGTCTCTAATCGTTATCACGGTGGGGGCTGTTGGTTGACACTGCACGACCATTGGCGTGTTGCCACGTCGAACTGGTATGTAGTGTTGTTGGTTGAGAGAAGGGTTAGGCAAGTGCCGTTATAAGCCGTGATTTGCACTGGGCCAGTTCTTGTTGGCGTCAGGTAATCGCCGACAAGACTATCAACACGAGGACCCGTCCCATTTGAAGAGTAAGCATCAATCTTTACCATTCCCTGTTGCTGTATTCCCGCGTCCCATACGCCGCCACCGGGATTGTCCGCCTTTGACCCTGCGCAGGCGATAATGAAATTGCCGTTGATGATTTGCGACCACGCATTGCTAATACTGTACATCTGGCTCCAACCCGGTGGCAAAATGGGTCTGCCGGTGATCCCAGTTTCAGGAGCGCCTTGAACGGGTTGGGGCGGGACGGTTGGAAGTATCTGGCTGCTCTTGTCGAACGGAGTGCCAGCCAACACGGTCTGTTGGGCACTTACCATCCTCTGCTGATCTGCTTGCTCAGCTGCGTCTGTTTTTGCAACATTCGTCGCAAACGTCTGCATGTCTACAGGAGTGGGACCAGACGGCATGGGGTTATCAGGAGAAGAATCGCCTCTTGCTTGCTGGGTGAAAAGGACGACGAGGAGGAGCGCGATAGCCGCTACCGCTGGCAACGAGAAGCTATGTAACTGCTTGGGTGTTGGATATGGGTTCATTTTGATTACGCATTATACATCCCAGTATAGGCTTTGTCATTGGCATTTGGTCGTAAGCCAGGCGGCTAAAACCCCAGGCTACATCTACATAGCCCGCAGATTCATCTGCCGGGCGCTACCGCCGGAGAGGGTAATTTATAAGAAGACATGAGTTTTCCACATTTGCCACCCGCCCGGCAACTTGGTACAATTAGTGAGTGATATTTCGGGAGGCGAACCCTTAGGTGAGGCACGAAACTCCCATTTTTGACGCCTTCCGCACTAGAAAGCGAGAGTACAGCATTGGCAGAGATAACCTGGTTGGGTCACGCTTGCTTCCGGCTGAAAAGCAAGGACGCCATTATCATCACTGACCCCTACGACAAGAGCCTGGGCCTGGGGAGCCTGGGCCAGAAGGCCGACATC
>JBBSGN010000023.1:0-12282 GCA_038254085.1 Chloroflexia bacterium
CCCCGCCCTGTCCCTCGCCAACAGGTTGAAGTTGGCCGATAGGCTGGGTATATCGCTCGATAGTATGGTGGGCTGCCAGCAGATGCATGGGTGCGAAGTGGCCGTCGTGAACGCGCTGGACGCCGGGCGCGGGATGCGCGTGGGCGTGCCGAGCATCCAGGGCACAGACGCGATGGTCACGGTCACGCCCGGCCTGTACCTGCTGGCCCTGTCCGCCGACTGCCCGCCCGTCTTCTTCTACGACCCGACGCGGCGCGTAATTGGCCTGGCGCATTCGGGTTGGAAGGGCACGGTCGGGCGCATTGCCGGTAACGTAGTGCAGGCTATGGTAGACAACTTCGGCTCTGAGCCAGGGGATATAGTGGCGGTGATCGGCCCAGGCATAGGGCCATGCTGCTACAGCGTCGGCTCAAACGTGGTCGGGGCGGTCGAAGAGGGCTTTCCCGGCGCGTGGGAAGGTTCTTCGCCTCTGCTTGAAAGGCGGGATGGTCTGGTCTACTTCGATCTGTGGGCAGCCATACGCCGCGCCTTGCTGGACGCCGGTCTAGGCTCCGAAAACATCTCGGTGGAAGGGGTTTGTGCAGCCCACAACCTGGACGCCTTCTATTCGCATCGGGCAGAGGCCGGGCAGTGCGGCCTGTTCGGGGCGGTGTTTGGCCTTGCCGGTAGTCGGTAGTCGGATGGGCATGGACCTGATAATCGCTAACCTGGATGTGGTCCGAGAGACGATAGCTCGCGCCGCCGAGCGGTCGGGTCGCTCGCCCGATGCAGTGACGTTGATAGCGGTGAGCAAGACGGTGCAAGTTGGGCGTATATTGGCGGCGATGGAGGCGGGTATCACCAACTTTGGGGAGAACAGGGTGCAAGAGGCGCGGGCCAAGTTCGCCGGGCGTGGCAGCGGCTTGGCGGAAGGCAAAGCGCCGAGGGACGGCATCAACCTTCATATGATAGGCAGCTTGCAGCGCAACAAGGCTCGGCCTGCCGCAGCCCTGTTCGACTGCGTACAATCGGTGGACCGTATCGAGCTTGTTGACGCGCTCGACAAGGCCTCCGCGCAAGAAAGAGAGGGCCAGCCTCTGCCCGTGCTTTTGGAAGCGAACCTGACGGGCGAGCCGAGCAAATCGGGTGTTTCACCGGAAAAACTGCCTGCCCTCGCGGATTCGCTAGCTGGGTGTCGCCATTTACGGGGCGTGGGCCTGATGACGATAGCCCGCATGGGCGCGAACGAAGCCGAACTGCGCCACACCTTCGCCACCACGCGTCACATGCTGGAGGACCTCACGCAATCGTACCCAGGCGACTGGGCGCACCTCAGCATGGGCATGAGCGACGACTACCAATACGCTATAGAAGAAGGCGCGACAATGGTGCGGCTTGGCAGGGCGATATTCGGGGAGCGGACTCGTAAAACGTAAAAAGTGAAACGTAAGGGCCTTTTCTTACGTTTCACTTTTTACGTATCACGAATATGTTCTGCTTAATTAGCAATCTACTGACCGACGTGGATAACTTTCTTGATAGGCTTGTCCAAAATATGGCCGAGGCCGGGTATAGGCTTTACCTGGTGGGCGGGAGCGTGCGCGACCAGATCATGGGGAGGCCGGTCCACGACCTCGATTTGACCACCGACGCGCCTGTGTCTGTGATCAAGGCGGCGCTTGAGGCATCTGAGCCAGACACGATTTACACGCTGGGCGAAAAGTTCGGCACGATAGGCGCGGTAGTGGGCGAAACGACTGTGGAGATTACCACCTTCCGCGCTCAGGAAGGCGTGCCGCCCGGCGACTCGTTGGCCGCGCTCTATGCCGACCTCGCGCACCGCGACTTCACGATTAACGCCATCGCCCGCGACCTGCATACCGGCGAACTGCACAACCCCTATGGCGGACAGCCTGACATAAAACACCACCTGGTACGCGCTGTGGGGGACGCCCAGGAGCGGTTCCGGGAAGACCCGCTCCGCCTATTGCGTGCTGCTCGGCTGTCGGCTGAACTGCACTTCTTCATCGAGCGCGACACGCAGGAGGCGGTCCGCGAGCTAGCGCCTTTTCTCGATAATGTGGCCCGCGAGAGGGTAGGGGCCGAGATGGACAGGCTGCTCATGTCCGAGACGCCCAGCGAGGGCATCGGCGCTCTCGATAGCCTGGGCCTGCTCGCCTATACGGTCCCTGAGATGCTGGAGATGCACGAGATGGAGCGTGGGCCGCTCCACTACAAAGAGGTCTATCCGCACACCCTCAAGGTGCTGGACCGCACCGCGCCCGAACTGGTTTTGCGCTGGGCCGCGCTGCTGCACGACATCGCCAAGCCCGCCACATATGGCATCACCGACGGGGAAGTGCATTTCTTCGGGCACGAGAAGCTGGGTGCGCGCATGGCCCGCGATATACTGACCCGCCTCCGCAGGCCCGACGAGGTAATAGAGCCGGTAGCGCAACTGATAGCCGAGCATCTTCGCATCGGCGTCTACGAGCCGAGCTGGACCGACGGTGCGGTGCGCCGCTTCCTGCGCGAGACCGCCCCCATCACCGAGCGCCTGTTCGCCCTGTCTCGCGCCGACATAACCTCGCAACGCCCCCAGCGTGTAGCCGCCGCGCTCGCCCGCGTGGACGCCCTGTACGAGCGTTGCGAGGAGATAAAAAAAGCCCAGGAGGACGTGGAGAAGATAACCAGCCCTCTGGACGGTAATGAATTGATGGCTATCTTCGGCGGCAAACCCGGCCCCTGGATAGGCCGCGTAAAGGACTACCTGTTGGGTCTGGTTCTGGACGGCGCGTTGGCGCAAGATGATAAGGAGGCGGCAGAGAGGTTGGCGCGGGAGTATGTGGAAGGGCATCCTGAGTTGGTGCTCGATAATTCGGCCCACGAGGATTGAGTAATGCAACGACGATCTATGAGAAATAACCAGGCAGTCTCTAACAAGCAACCTGAGAAGATCATCGTGGAACTCACTATGCCTTTGGAAGAGGCTCGTCAGGTGATTTGGACGGCTGGCTATGGACCCCAGGAGCCTATGGGCAAACTCTTTAATGAAGGATTCCTGGATGCCAAACAACTCCGCTATGGTATGACTAACGCATATGATCCGCGAGTAAAGGAAGCTGCCCGCACACTGCTGGCTCATTTGTTGAACCAATCTGAGACAATCGAAGCCACACGTCGCTTCGGGCCTAAAGTTATAAAAGGGAGTCGTTATCTTCAGTAGAAGGAGCTTGATAATTACGGCCAGTTCTTCTTCTTGGCAGGCGGTGGCATTATAATGCTTGTGTGGTTTCTATCTGCACTTGCCAGCGATTGGTTTGGACGTAGGCTATCTATACTACCAATTCTAGTCGCGGTTCCAATTTGGGCATTCATGTTCCGGTGGTTGTACCGCCGTATCTCCAGCCACAGGCTGGAGTATCAAAATTACCAAGCGGGACGCGAAGGCGAGGACTCGGTTGTGGAGCGCATGCAAGAGAAGCTCGATGATAACTGGACGATTTTCCGCAATCTAGTATTACCGGGTGCTCACGGGGACGCTGATATCGTCTTAGTAGGGCCTTCGGAGGTGTGGCTTATCGAGGTCAAAGCCCACAAGGGCAATTTCCGCCTGAATGGTGGAGTCTTAGAGAGGTAAGACAAAGTGCGTTGGTGGCCCGTAAGCAGGGAACCGGCTAAAAGGCTTCGGCACAATGCCGCCAAACTGCGTGAATTGTTGGGGGATGTAAACCGTGTTAAGGCGGCGTTAGTGATGACTGAGGCCGAATCCGCTACAGGTAATGCGTCATCGAATCCTTATTTATGGTCGCGCGTCGACCTGAATGAGCGACTTGCCGACCTTAACTCGCGTGTGTCGCCTACGGCGACGGCGAACGCGCATAAAGCGCACGTTATCGAAGTACTTACCGAATTGAATGAAAATGCAATGGCTAGAGAATCAGTAAAGCAAGAGTAAGCAGGGTATTTGGGGAGAGCTTGCGAAAAGCTGTCTCGCGCATACGCGATATATCAGGCTTGATGAATATTCGCGTGGGGCAAACAGAATGGGCAGGCTGTGTGCCTGCCCATTCTGTTTGCCTGAAGTCGTTACCTCTTCTTCTCGGCGGTTCGGCGTTGGATGGCCCAGCCGCCGACAAGCATGAGTCCTCCTATGCCTGCAACTGCGGCGAGCAGGATGCCGTAGATGTCGCCCAGGTGGTCAACCTGGAACCAACCGGCGTTGCCTTTTGCCTGCCCAATATTTCGCATCGGGCCTCGGCCACCCCCGGAAGCTGCCCGGCAAGGCCTCCGTACACAGCGCCATGACCTTGCGAATGGCTTCTTGACGGCAAGTGTGTAAAATACGTCTTTCCTAAATCACCTCTACCTATATCTAGCTCTCCTATCCTCTTGTGCCCCTATAATGTTCAATGTTTCGTCCGAACCTTATCAGACGCTCTCATGTTCGCCGTGTGAAATGCACCTTCGGCAGCGCGCTCGTATCGAACTCGTCTATACTTTCCCGGCCTAATTCCGCTACTTTGTCACGCACTCCGGCGGCCTCGCGTATCAGGCGGGCGATGTCAACGCCCAGGCAAGTGTCGTCGAAGCGTTGCAGGTAGGCGATACCGCCGTTGATATGGTTCACGGTGCCCCGGTAGTTGCCCAGGCGCAGCTTGTAAAAGCCAACGCCAATCTTCAAGATGCCCTGATACAGATAGCGTATGCCGCGAGGCTCGCAGGCCCATATCTCTTCCAGCGATTCGTGCTGCTCGAAGTACTCGCCCCGGTTAAACTGTTCCAACCCCACGTAGAAGAGGTCAGGGGGCGTTTCGTCGCATGACCAGGGCTGCTGCTCGCCCGTCGCAGCCTGGCCGCCCTCGCGGCGTATTCTCTCTCGATGTAGAACTTTATCCACAACCTCGCGTCTCATGCTATATTCTATATCACACCACCAACACCCGACATGTAGCACCCAACAAAAGTACCGTGAGAAAGTAACTCCCTGTTGAACAGCGCATGGCACGGCACTTGCTTATGCACATGGGCAGAGCAGCAGCCGAACAACCAGGTATAAATCGAAGCCGTCATACCACTGTAGCTGTTCAACTACTCACAGGCACTCATAGGCTCTTCGATGGGCGCAGAGACGAGCCACCAACGTCATACCAAACGAGGGCGGTAACAACAGAATGGCTCACTTACTGGATAGTTCCCGGCGGCTGATATTGGGCGCAGCGTTCGTGGGCGTAATGGCGGGCACGGGCGCATTTGTGGGCGCTATCGGCGGGGCAATCCTCTTGTTGCTCGTCCGCACCGTGCTGGGCCTGGCAGCCGACGTGATCGCGTTTATACCTGTGAGCATAGTAGTAGGCGGGACAGCCGCTATGGCGCTCGGCATAGTGCTGGCGGTCCATCCCTCCCCCAGATTGGCCCTGGGCACCGGGCCGACGGTCTCCGTCCATTCCGAGAGCCAGTAAAGTCGCAGATATAAAAAGCACCCGAACAATTGTCGTGTTCGGGTGCTTTTTATAGGTCTTTATACCGCGCGGCGTGCTCCACCTAGTGCTGGGCCGAATCGAGGATGCGCGCGCGCTCGGCTTCCGTGAGGGGGCGTTTGACCTGGGCGGGCATCCCCAGCACCAGGGAACCGCCCGGCATCTTTGTCTCCTCGGTAATCAGGGCGCGAGCGCCTATTATCGTGTCGGGGCCGATCTCGCATCGGCTGAGTAGCACCGCGCCCATACCCACCAGCACCCGGTGGCCGACGATAGCGGCATGAATAATAGCATTATGGCCTACCGTCACATCTTCGCCAATCAAAGTAGGACACCCCACTTCGCCGTGAACAACAACTCCGTCTTGGAGATTTGACCTTGCCCCAACAACTATCGGCGATACATCACCGCGTAGGACTGCGCCGAACCAGACGCTCACACCGTCTGCTAAGGTTACGTCGCCAATGATAGTTGCCGTCGGTGCGATATAGCAATTCGGTTCGATAGTAGGTCGCCTACCTTGGTATGGGTATAAGGGCATAGACAATCTTTCTCCCTGGGTTTTCTCTCGGTGAACTACCGGGCCTAGCCGTGTTCTTTAAGGCCCACACTGATGTACATTACTTCTGCTTAAAAGTCAACGACCTCCGATACCAAAATATGGAATGGTCAGCTACTCGGATGCATCGTTGATGAGGGTTGATGAGAATGGAGAGGCTATTGTCTCCAAGTACCCTTTATGCACCAGCCTGGCGAGCCTCGCGCCCCAACTTCCATGCGAAGCAGGCTCCTGAGCAGAATGTGGGTCCAAAGAGGAATGCTTCTGAGCCGTTGCTCGTGCCGCTCTTGGTGCAAAAGATGGGACCGCAGGCCGATGCCGAGCCAGGCGCCCCATGTTATTCTAAACCGACCCATGCAAGCACCACGCAAGGAGAATACATTGTCGCAAGACACACTGGCGGAGCAAGGCACCCCCCACGACCTGGGCGATGGACTGGTTATGCGCAAGGCCACGTCAGAGGACCGCGAGAGACTGGCTGATTTCCACGCTAATACACTGCTCGACATAGGCGAGACAGCCCCCTTAGAGAGACTGTATGGCTTTGTGCTCGACTTGATGAGTGGCGAGCACCCCACTTTCAGACCCGGAGACTTCACTCTGGTAGAGGACACGAACATGAGGAAGATCGTCTCCTCTATGTGCCTGATCTCGCAGACGTGGACATACGAAGGTAGCCCTTTCAAGTTCGGACAGCCTGATATAGTTAGCACCGATCCTGCTTACCGAAGGCGCGGCCTGGTGCGCGCCCAGTTAAGTGAGGTACACAGGTGGAGCGCGGAGCGGGGCGAATTAGTACAGGGCATCACGGGCATACCCTGGTACTATAGGCAGTTCGGTTACGAAATGGCTCTAAATCTCGACGCGAGCCGCCAGGGCTACAGGCCCCACGTTTCCAGACTGAAAGAAGGAGAGCCGGAGCCATATCGCTTCCGCCGGGCCACGACGGAAGACGTGCCTTTTATCATGGAGATGTATCGCATGCAAGCGTCGCGCTCTGTAATAGCTTCTGTGCGCGATGAGGCACTCTGGCGCTATGACATCAAGGGGCGTAGGGAAACGAGCGGGTTTCGCGCCGAGTTCCGTGTGATCGAGACGCCGGGAGGGGAGCCTGCCGGCCTGCTGATACACTCGCGGAAGTTATGGGGTTCGGGGTTGGGAATCCGCCTGTACGAGGTCACGCCGGGAGTGCCATTCCTAGCGGTAACACCGAGCGTAATGCGTTACCTGGACGCGACTGGAGAAGGATACGCCAAACGCGACGGTGGTGAGTTCGGGACTATCTCTTTCAACCTGGGCGAGAAGCACCCCGTATACGATACCATCCCGGACAGGCTGCCTGTGGTCCATAAGCCCTACGCCTGGTATATCCGCGTACCCGACCTGCCTACATTCGTGTGCCACATCGCCCCAGCCCTGGAAAAGCGCCTTGCGGAGTCGGCACAGGGCGGCTACACGGGCGAAATGAAGGTCAACTTCTACCGTAGCGGACTCCACCTCAGGTTCCAACAGGGAACCATTTCGGTAGAAGGGTGGAAGCCTGAGCGTGTCGAAGAGGGAGATGCAGCCTTCCCCGATCTCACCTTCCTGCAACTATTGTTCGGGTACAGGTCGCTGGAAGAGTTACAGCACGCCTTCCCCGACTGCTCGGCCACCACGGACGAGGCCCGTGCCTTGCTGCCTATCCTGTTCCCCAAGAAAGACTCAAACGTTTGGATTGGTGGGTGAGCTCAGGTATGTACAGAGTGGAGAAGGGCGGTCCTTTTGCTAATCAGCAAGTTTGCGCCGAGGTATGGGTATAGTGGCATGGTTGCGGTCCTCTGCTCTACTTGGAGACGCCTGTTGCGGTAGGTGCAGGTTGGGCCACATCGCCGTCCTAGGTCGTCGGTGTTGGACACCCCGCGCCATTATAGCGCATCGTCAAGCTGTCTGAAAAATATGCCAGGCCCTCATTATGCGAGCCTACCGCCCAGATGTCCGTGCCAGAGACGGCAGCGACGGCTCTGAGGCTATTGAAGTTACCTCGAACACCATCGAGTCCTCCGAGCCGCGCTTGTAAATTCGGGCTGGCGACCTGGGCCCAGGCAGCGCCATTCCGGTCCAGGGTGCGCAACCCAATGGGGGCGTAGGACTGGTAAGCGGGGTGGGCTTGCTTGCCTCTGTAGGGGTGGAGCTTGTAAGGGCTGTAGACGTACTGGCCTCTACTGTGCCTGTCGCAAATGGGCTGGAGTTGAACGCACCCCATAAGGCTATACCGCTCTCGGCGCTGATAGCTAACGTGCGGCCATCGGGCGACCACGCGAAGTTGTACGCTTTGCCGTCCATGAGGGTGCGTAGCTGTTTGCCGGTGGCCGGGTTCCACAACCTGACTGTTCCAGCTTGCATATTGCCAGTTTGACCGAGTGGGCCATGTTCGCCCAAAGATGTGAGCACGTGACCATCGGGCGACCAGGCTAATTTGCCTACATTTGCCGGCATAGCTTGTAGTTGCCCGCCGGTCGTTGGGTCCCATACTCTAATGACCAGCAAATCGGCGGTAGCAAGGGCCTGCCCATTAGGCGACCACTCTAAAAAGTATAGCTCATTATAGCTGTCGTAAGGGTTGACAGGTGTGGGCGTTTCATACGGTTGGGGCGATATGGGCACCTGGGGCAGGGCTGTGGGTAGCGGGCTTGGGGGCAGTCCTTCGGGCAAGCTACGCTCCCACGAACCGCTTGCCGCGTTCACCAGCGCCACGCTTCGACCCACAATAAACGCCAGGGTGCGCCCATCTGGAGACCATGCAGTGTACCGAGCATATGTGTCCTCTGTTCCATTATTCTTGAATACGTACCGTAACTGGCCTGTCGCCGCATCCCACATCATAATAGCCCCGGCTACAGTAGATGCGAGCATACGTCCGTCTGGTGACCAAGTGACATCGTTCGTCCAGGTAGGTATAACAGCTACATTGGTCACCCCTGGAGGTGGGGAGCTTTTTTCGGCAGGCAAGTTTAGGCTCCGTGTAAGCTGACCTGATGCCGGATCCCATACCCTGATCACGCCGTCCGACGAGACAGGATTTATAGTGAAAGGTTCGCCGGAGGCGGTAGCAAGCGCGCGCCCGTCCGGCGACCATGCTATACCAGTTACCCAGCCCGCGTTCCCGAAGGTCTCTCCTCCCCATGTTATACCCCCTTCCGTAGCCTGCCTCTCGCCTGGCATAGGTGTGGATAAAGTATATAGCTCCTGGCCGTCATTCCCTAACAGCTTGATAGTATTCTTGTCAAGGCCCACAGCCAGTATATTTCCATCCGGGGACCACACAAGCGTCTTTACATTTATCATCGAGACGCTGCTGATAAGATTGTCAGTTGCGGAGTCCCATAAGTCCAATTTGTACGTTTCGGTCGGGGGCTTCGCGCCTATTACCCCGTCTTCGTACTCCGACTTTATGATTTCGGCTGTGGCTAGAGTGCGACCGTCGGGCGACCACGCCATGTACCGCGCTGGGCCCGCATTCAGAGTGCCTATAATCGCCATGCTGGGAACTTGGGCCAGAGTATCCACAGGTGTGATTGTAGGCATACCATTTGGGTGGCTCGCCTGCTGTCGAGTCCTGAGCAGCGAGGCCATACCCACGAACAACGCCAGCATGAGCATTGCACCCACCAACCCCGTCGCTATCGCCGCGAACCGCCTCCGCCTGCGCGCCCACAGCCCTTCTATCACCGGCTTCGTCGTCGCGGGCAACCTCGCCGGTTTTACTGCTGGGGCGCGGTATTCTTGGGGCGTAGCTGTTGGCCGGAGGCCGATGGGCCGCGTCGCTGGTTGCTCGCTCTGCGCGGCCTGGGCTAGCTCACGTTGCAGGCGGGCAAGCAGGTTGTTGCGGAAATTATCGCTGGCCTGGGGCACTGTGCTTGCCAGGCGAGCAGAGAAGCCATGGATAGACGAAGGCTCCTGCGCCTTATCGGCAGGGTTAGCGATTATCTTTTCTATCTCATTCAGCAAATCGCGGTCATACGCGTCATACTGGTCGCTCATCGAGGTTTCTCCATATTGTCTGACCCCTAACTCCTGACCTCTAATCCCTATCCTGCACCGGCTCTTCCAGGTACTTGCGGTGCAAATCTTCCAGGCCCCTGCACAAATGTGAGGCTACTGTGCGCTCGTCCAGCCCCACCACCGCCGCGATCTCCGAGTTGCGCAGCCCACCGAAGAACTTGAGAGTGATACCCTCTTGCCTGCGCGGTGATAGCGTGAGAAGCAAGCCGCGCAGGTGGGCAAACTGCTCTTTCTGCAAGAGCGCGTCGTCGGGAAGAAGCCCGTTAGCCCTTAGCGTGGGCAGGTCGTCCAGGGGCACAGGTTCGCACCATCTTTGATTGCGGCGCTGGTAGTCGCTGATCGAGTTATGGGCGATACGAAAGAGCCAGGCCGCGAACGAGCCTTCACGCCGCCATTCAAATCGCCCGCGCCCAATCGCCTCGACTGCCCTCATAAAGGTGTCGGCGGTCAAATCCTCGCTGTCGTGTGCCTTGCCCACCCGATAGCAAACGTAGGCGTACACCCTGGGGAAGTAGTGGTTGTACAGGCGCTCGAATGCCTGCCCGTCTCTCAGGGCGTCCTCTACCAGCGCGCGCTCGCAATCAGGCTCGATGGGGGCTACCAATCGCTGCTCCCTATGATCGTCCTATAGTCGTGTGGTAACAAGTCTTGCTATGCATATAGTAACGGAGAACAAGCAAAAATACTGCATTCAATAAAAATCGTCTAAAAATTGTGCTCCAAGAGCCGGTTTGCCTTGACCGCTCAACCGGATATACATATAGTAAGGCTAGGTCTGCTTCTCAAGAGAGTCGTAAACAATCGGGAGGTGGCAAGTTTATCATACCTCGGTCCGCCAATTCGATGTCCATCTGCGTTATAGGGGTCAGCCACGACACCGCGAGTGTCAGTGTGCGCGAACAGCTTGCTCTGTCCGGTGACAGGCTCGATGCTGCCCTCCAAATGGCGCGCGGTCTCGTCTCCGAATGCGTGATCCTCTCCACCTGTAACCGTCTCGAATTGTACGCCCTTTTGGGTGATAACCAAAGTTCCCAAGAGGCTTTTGCGGCCATGTTTGACGGCGCAGAAGAGTTCCAGCCTTTCTTGTATAACCGCACAGATGCTTCGGCTGCGCGACACCTGTTCGCGGTGGCGGCGGGCGTGAAGTCGCTGGTGCTGGGCGAGGCGCAGATTCTCGGCCAGGTGCAGCGGGCGTGGCAGTCGGCGCACAAGGCCGGAGCGGCTGGGCCTGTGCTTTCCCAGCTTTTTCACAGGGCGGTGGCGCTGGGCAAGCGCGCGCGAAGCGAGACCGCGATAAGTATGCGCCCTGCATCGGTCAGCTACGCGGCGGTGGTACTGGCGAAGCAGATATTCGGGCCGGACCTGCGGACTAAACAAGTGCTTGTGATTGGCACGGGAGAAGTTGGCGAAGGGGTAGCGCACTGCTTACACGAGCACGGCATCCACGCGACTGTAGTGGCCCACCGCCAGATCGAGCGGGCGCAGAGCGTCGCCCATCTCTATCAGGCCGAGGTCGCGCCCTGGGAGGAGCTTCCACGCCTGCTGGCCGTTAGCGACATAGTGATCAGCTCCACAGCCGCCCCACATGTCATACTCCAACGCCAGCATATAGAATCGGCCACAGTGGGGCGGAGCGCCGGGCCTCTCCATCTGATAGACCTGGCCGTGCCGAGGGATATTGACCCAGCCGCCGCTGATTTGCCCGGCGTATACTTGCACAATATTGACGACCTGCGCGCGGTTGTCCACGCCACACTGGAGGAGCGTCGCTCTACCCTCCCCCAGATCAACTCAATGGTAAAAGCGGAAACGGCGGCGTTCGGTCAATGGCTCATCTCGCGCTCGGCTGTGCCCGCCATCAAAGCTATGCGCGAGCAGGCCGAGGCTATCGCGCGGAGTGAGACCGAGCGGGCCTTGTCCAAGCTGCCCGGGCTCTCCCCACGAGAGCAGCGTATAGTAGAGGCCATGTCCGCCCGCATAGTAGGCAAGTTAATGCACCTCCCCACCCAGCACCTGAAGGCCCAGGCGATGCTGTCGAGTGAGATGGATTATGAGATAGACCCGGAGCAGGTGGAGGGGTTGTTTTATACGGACGACGGTCGCCCGCCCCCCCCCGGCCCGGGTAAAAGTAAAAGTTTTGTGGTGAATTGGCCAAAAACAATAAACTGTTCAAACGTCGTGGGGGGGGCGTCGGGCGCAGGGAACAAACAAGTCCCACCA
>JBBSGN010000024.1:0-12143 GCA_038254085.1 Chloroflexia bacterium
TCGCCACTATTGTTTGATCGCTACCTTCTACCTCTTTTCCCCATGCTCATGTTGCCGATGCTGAAGGGGCTGACCTCAGTGAGCGCTATAAAACAAGCAAGCACAGGCAGATGGCGATGGGCGCTAATCCTGCCTTTTGCCCTGTTTTCTCTGCTTGAGCAGCGCGACTATAGCGCACATGTGGCCGCTCGCTGGCAGGCAGGCGAAACGCTCCTCAGGCAGGGTATACCACCGGAGAAAATAGACGGCGGCTACGAGTGGGAATGCTGGTACTTGTATGATACACAGGCCCGGTATATCCACGAGAGGCAGGACTACAAGTATGCTTCTTACCCGCCGGCCAGGGTGCTAGACCCCGTCTTCACCCTTAGTGACCAGCCGCATAAGGGATATACCCAGATCGGTTGGATCCCCTATGTCTCGTGGTTGACGGGCGGCGAGACACGGCACGTGCTGATACTAAAGCGCCAGTAGGCTGTTCGATTAGCTGAGTAACGGATGAGCTTCATTACCAGTAGATACAAGTCTATAGCGTTGGCCCTTCGGGACGACACGAGCGCAGATCATCTGCGTAAAGTTGGGCTGTGGACCGGTGTGGCAGCCTCAGCAATTTTTGTGGTGGGGTTCGCGCTGCGCCTCTACTGCCTGGACTGCCACAGCCTTTGGCACGATGAGATTATCTCTATAGAGGTGGCCCAGCGGGGTCTGCACGCCATCTTCAACGACCGCTTCGGTTGGCTGGGTAACCAGACGCCCTGGTACTATATGTTGGTATGGCTTACCATCCTGCCTGCAGACCCAACCACGACTGCCGTGTTTGTGCGATTACCCGAGGCTCTGGCCGGCGCGCTGACAGTGCCCGTGGTGTATGGGCTGGGGCGCGAGATGTTTGGCCAAGCGCAAGCACTCATGGCTTCACTCATGACCGCGCTTTCTGTTCCACTCCTCAACCATTCCCAGGATGTACGCTCATATGCGCTGGTCATTCTTTTCACTACGGCTTCGATCTACTGCTTGCTGATGCTACAACGCTCTCGCAAAGCCTGGCGGTGGCCGGCATTTGCAGTGCTTGCCGTGGCTAACTCGCTAATTGCTTATTTCGCCGTGACTCTGGTCATGCCTACTCTAGTACCCTATCTGTTGTGGGTTCTGTGGCAGTTGTGGGCACGGAGGAGGCAGCAGACACGACAGCTGGCTGTTGCGCTGATCTCCCTGCTGCTCGTTGCGTTAGCCGTTACAACCACACTGGCCGATATATCGCACATTGCCAAAGCGCCTCCTAGCTTGGGCCAGCTTTCACCAACCTATGTGCTGGCAACGGCAAGTGATATCCTGGTCGCTTTCACACAGTTCGGCCTTGCAAACCAAATTCAGCATTGGGCTACCAGGGCATTGCTGGTGTTTGCGCTACTAGGCATATATCTGTCGCTCCGCTATGGACGGCACAAACTAGGAGTGTGCCTGTGCAGCGTGTTCGTGGTGGTGCCTTCGCTAATACTGATTGTGTTGAGCAGCTCGAACCCGGTTTTCGCACGTTACATATTTTTCAGCGTGCCATTCTACTTTTTGCTGGTCAGCAACGGTGTTGTAGCGATCGTTGCCAGCGCGCCTAACTTTCATGTCGCACCAGCAAGCATTACTGCTCTGAAGGTTGTTAGCGGGCTTCTCGCCTTGCTAATGCTCATTCCGTTCATACTAGGCGTTTGCACTTACAACAGCCCCAATGGTCACAACCGGGTGTCATTGCGGCAGGACTTCAGGAGTACAGCATCGTATTTGAGCGCACACGCGCGTCCGCAAGACATGATAATAGTTGTCGAGACACCGCTGCACGGGTTAATCTCTACCAATTTCTACTGGCACGACAACCCGCCGGCACCCGTATTTAGCGCCCTAGACCCGACATTATTTACCCAGATGCCAAAGGCCAGCGTTTATTGGGTTATTAGCATGCTGGACTACCTGAACTTGCCACGGGAGATCGCGCCAACGTCGGCAGGGTGGGTTGAGGTTGCACGCTTCGAGGATATCGTTATACTGCAAGAAGATCACCCGAAGAGCTTAAGAGATAGCTTCAGCACTGTGGTGAGCAGGATTGTGGCAATAATCCCTAACAGTCATTTCGCTCTAACGCTACAGGGCTGCCTATATCAAGCGCAAGGGGATATTGGGAAGACAGCGAGCGTGTATAAATCAGCTGTTCTCTTTGCGACCCCCTGGGACGAAGAACTCAAATCGGCAGAGGGATTTGATGCGCTTAACATGCGCGCTGAAGGATGGCGATGGGGGCTTACCGCCAAGCTTGACCAGCCAGGGAGTCCACAAGTCCACCGTTGGTTGTCAGAACGGTTGGCGCAAGACGGCTACGCAGCCGAAAGTCGTACCGAAGCGGATCTTGCCCAAGCTCTGGAAAGATGAGCCGATGACCAGGCAAAACAGCGTAGCCATGCCTGCTGCTGATCTGTATCTACGCAGGAGCAGGCGGATGGCATGGCTCCTTTTAGTGGCGTTGACCATCGGCCTCTACCTCATCAGGCAGATGTATGACGGCCCATACGGCAAGGACTTCACCATATTCCTTACAGGGGCTAATGTGCTAACGAGCGGACAGGGCGCTCATCTTTACGACCTCTCCGTGCAGGCCACCGTGCAGCACAGTATTGCGGGGCCGGTCAGGTATCCGGGCGGCGTGCTCCCCTTCAACTACCCACCCTATGTGGCGGCCCTGTTCACGCCTCTCACGCTGGCGTCGCCCGGCACTGCTTACTATATCTGGGTGGCGATTAATTGGCTGGTCCTGGTTGGCCTGCTGCTCTCTTTTCGGGCGTATTTGCGAGAGCATGATCGTGACATGTCGGAGATCGCCACGCTAGTTGCCCTGGCTCTCTGTAGCTTCGCCCCTATCATGGAAGCGATGCTCATGGGCCAGATGTCCATCGTGCTGTTGGCCCTTTGGTGGTGGGCGTTTGTCAGTTGGCGAACGGAGCGTTGGGCGCAGTTGGGGGTGGCAGTGGCGCTCGCGGCGTTCAAGCCCCAGATGGCCGTTCTGCTGGTGGTCGCGCTGCTCGCGCAAAAGCGCTGGCGGGCGTTAGCCTACATGGTCGCTACGCAAGCGGTCCTGTGGGGTGTGGCTATATTGCTGCTGGGGCCAGGGATATTGACCTCGTATATAGAGGTGCTGAGGGTATCAGCTTCCACGGTGGGCACTTTGGGCTTTTTCCCGGAGGCCATGCCGAACCTGCGTGGTCTGCTCACGATCCTGGGCCTCTCCTCGGACGCAAGCCTGCAAATTGCTATGCTTGGCTGGCTCCTGAGCATCCTGGCGACCGCCTTCGTGTGGCGCAGCCGGTGGTCCTTCCCCGTCCGCTTTGGGATTACAGTGCTGTTGGCGGTGATGTTCAGCCCGCATCTATATGTCCACGACGCCTCGCTGCTCTTCCTCACAGTGATGTGCGCTTACATAGCCTGCACCGAGCAGGGGAAGACCCCGGACAATGGATGGGTGCTGCTGGGCTGCACAGCCCTCTTTGCCGCCATGTACGCTCTGGTGCTACAGCTTTGGTCGTATGTGGGGGTTATTCTAGGGGTGTGGTTCTTTGCAGTCGTGATGTTTCTGGTGTTACAAACGACGGACGATGGACGACAGAAGGCAATAAGCAGAAAGCAGAAAAAGCTGATAGCTGATAGCTGATAGCTATTCATCGTCCATCATCCTTTTACCGCCCCTTTCCCCTATACCCCTCTTGCTGTCTTCGGCCCTGCCCCCTATTCACCAACCCCGGCTCGACGCGCCTCATGCGGTAGTCGCTGGCCTGCATGAAGACGTGGCGGCATAGGTCGGGGTCACACAGGCGCGAGCAGATGCGCGGGTCCAGGCGGTCCAGGTCACAGTTAGAGGTCACTACAGTCGGCAGGCGCAGGTTATAGCGATAATTGAATATCTGGTACAGCTTCTCTACCGCCCAGGGCGTTGACTGCTCGGCCCCCAGGTCATCTATTATCAGCAGGTAGACCGAGCGTATCTGCTCGAACCGCTCATCATAGGTGACCTCGCTGCCCGGCGCGTAGGCGGCCCGCAGGTGGTGGAGCAGGTCGGGCGCGATGGCGAAGTATACCTGCATACGGTGGTCCTGCACCACGTAGTTGGCGATGGCCGCCGCCAGGTGGGTCTTGCCCGTGCCGTATCCGCCGAGGATGAGGAGCCAGCCCTCCGGGTGAGTGGCGAAGTCGGCAGCCGAGTAATACGCCTCCGACGCGCCCGACACCTCCGGGTCGAAGTTGGCGAACACTTTCTGCTGGAAGGCGTCCAGGTTGCTCAGATGATACAGGTCATCCAGGTTGCTCTGCTCGGTGGCCTGCGTGCGGCACTCGCAAGGGTATAATTTGCCAAAGCGCGGGTCGTGCAAAGGGGCCTCTACCCGCAACCACCCGACGCCTTTGCAGTGGGGGCAAACGTTGGCGGAATGCGGAACATCGGAGGCGCCCGAAGTGCTCGGAGTGCCGGAAGCATCGAGGATTATACCAGAGTCTGTATTTGATTCCGCATTCCGCATTCCGCGTTCCGCGTTACGAGGATCGCTCTGGCCGGAAGAGGAAGGCGTATTTGCCTTTCGTGTATTTATCGGGATCGAGAGTTCGTTCAGCAGGTCCCCTATCTTTTCCACTCTGTTTACCCTCCGCTGCCCATCGTTCGAGTATGCGCTCTATGTAACGCCAGCTGCGTTTGTTGTTGGCGACCGCCTCTTCAAAAGCCGCCTCTATCCATTCCACCGGGTAGCGCCCCTCGGCCTCCTGCAATCTTTCCGCCAGGATAGGCGTCAATAGCCCTATATTTTGCTCATATAACGTATAGACGCTCGGTCGTTCAACAACCACCCGGACGGAGTGTTGAGTTTTGAGTTTTGAGTTTTGAGTTGCCCCCGTTCCATTCGTCCCATTACTCCCGGTGTGCATTTCTATAAGAGGCGTCGAGGCTACGTCTATTTCTCCTTTGCTCAGCGCCTCCACCCACTGCTTGCCCTCCTGCGTATTGAGGAGATACCACTGCTCACTGGCGGCTTCTTGGGCTTCGCCCGGTTCGGACCGTCCGCTGCTCGCCACTTCGTCGCGCACCCAGAGTTGCAAAAGCGTGCCCCGCGCCACCGCCAGTTCCAGCCCCTCGCGCAGCGCCTCCTCGAAAGAGCGCGGCCCTTTGATTTGCGCCAGCGCCGAGCGCAGCGCAACGGCCTCAGCCAACTCGCTCATGCTCACCAGCCGGGGCGAGCGGCCATTACTGCCCCCGCGCGCCAACCGCCAGAAGAGGTAAAGCGTCACCTTCATCTCCAGCATGGAGCTTATGGAAGGCAGCACGTCCTCAAAGAACCCCTCCGGCACCCGGATGGTCCTCTGCCTGTCGCTCGAAAACCCTGTAAACGGCCTTTGCATAAATTATGAATTATGAATTATGAATTATGAATTGAGGCGGCTAATTCATAATTCATAATTCATAATTATTACGTCACCCTTCTTGGTGATAGACCTCCAAGTCGGCGAACTTGGTGGTGCGCGAGAAGAAGCGGAGCGGGATGGTGGCGAGCGGGCCGTTGCGGTGCTTGGCTATATGCACCTCGGCGATGCCCTTCTTCTCGGTCTCCGGGTTGTACATCTCCTCGCGATGGATGAACATCACGATGTCTGCGTCTTGCTCCAGGCTGCCCGATTCTCTCAGGTCGGAAAGGATAGGCACATGGTTCGTGCGGCTTTCGACGGCGCGAGATAACTGGGCGCAGGCTACAATAGGTATATTTAGCTCGCGGGCCAACATTTTCAGGCCCCGGCTGATCTCGGACACTTCCTGCACGCGGTTGCCGTCGCGACGGGCGGTGCCCTGCATAAGTTGCAGGTAGTCTATGATCAGCAGGTCCACGCCCACCTCGGCTTCCAGGCGGCGTGACTTTGAGCGTACCTCATGCACGGTCTGCCCCGCGCTGTCGTCTATGTACACGGGCATCTGCGCGAGGCGGCCAATCGCGTCCGACACGCTGTGCCAATCCTCATCGGTAAGGTAGCCCAGCCTCAGCTGCTGGCTGTCCACTCCGGTCTCGACGGCAAGGAGACGCTGCACAAGCTGTTCCCGGCTCATTTCGAGGGAGAAGACGCCGACGCGCTTGCCCTTCGCGGCGGCGTTGTGGGCGATGCCGAGAGAAAGCGAGGTTTTACCCACCCCAGGACGGGCTGCCATAATGATCAAATCGCTCGGCTGTAGGCCGCCGGTCACTTCGTCCAGGTCGTGGAAGCCGGTGGGCACACCAACAATGGAGCCTGGGCTATGCTGGATAGACTCGATGCGGTCGTAGTACTCATTCAGGACCTGCTCTATCGAGGCGAAGTCTTTGGTGGAGGTGCGCTGGGCCACCGAGTAGAGAATCTGCTCGGCTTTGTCCAGCACCAGGGCGGTCTCTTGCTCTTCCGAGTAGCCTAACGCCGCGATCTCACCCCCGGCTGAGATGAGGCGGCGCAGGACGGCGGCGCGCTCCACGATGTGCGCGTAATACTCGATGTGGACGGCGGTGGGGGTGCGGTTGACCAGGCTGACCAGGTAGCTGTAACCGCCTACCTTGTCGAGGCGGCCATTGCGCTCAAGCTCGGACGACAGGGTGACGGGGTCGCCCGGCTCGCGGCGGCCATACAGTTCCAGCACAGCGCCGTATATCCAGCCGTGGGCTTCCCGGTAGAAGTCTTCGGGGCGAAGGAAGGGGGCGATCTTGATGATCGCGTCGCGGTCAAGGAGTAGAGAGCCCAGCACCGCCTCTTCGGCGCCTATGTCATAGGGCACCGGGCGCTCTACCATTTCCATTGCGAGCATGGCCATAGTCGCGCTACCTCAAGTTGTTATAGCAAACTCAAAAACAGACTCTAACGATCTCAAACAAGCTCGGCTAATTGCTACATCCTCGAGATTGCAGCCACGCTTCGCACTTTTGTGATTATGAATTATGAATTATGAATTGAGACAAGTAACTCAAAACTCACAATTCGTAACTCATAATTTCCCACGGGGGCGGGGCCATTACGGCGCTAAAGCGGCTTCGATCCGCCGCGCCCTCGCATGGGACGCTAAGTTTTGGGGATTTTAGATTTTGGACTGAGGAGTGTAGTTTAGGGTCCAACATCTAAAATCGGTTCAGCTTGGGTTGGCTTCGGCCTCGGCTTCCATAGCCTCCGGCCTCTCCTCGCCACCCGTTGGTGTTTCGCCGGGCACTGCTGCCTCGGCTTCGGGTATGTCGCTATCGGCGCTACTGTTCACATCGCTTGCACCGGCCACGCTTGCCTCTGCCGGAGCGGTCTCTTCAGTCGTTGCGGCAGGCTCTTGGCTTTTATTCGCTTCGGTCGCCGTAGCAGTAGCGCCAGCACCCACATTCTCCGTCGCACCTTCGGGCAGGACCTCTACATTGAACTTGGCCGACACACCGTTGCCGAAATCGGCGTTGGCGCTATATGTGCCGGTGCGGTGTATGGCCTCAGCCAGTTCGATCTTGCGGCGGTCTATGTTCAGGCCATGTTGCGATGCCAGCGCCTCGGCTATGTCGGCGGGCGTCACCGACCCGTACAGGCGGTTCTCGGAGCCGACGCGAGCGTGGATCACGACCGTCTTACCCTCGACGGCATTAGCGGCTTTCTGCGTCTCGGTGCGGGCCTTGTCGGCCTTGCGGGCATACAGTTCGGCCTGGGACTCGGCCTGCTTCATCGAGCCTCGCGTGGCGGCTACGGCCAGCCTCTTGGGTAGGAGAAAGTTGCGGGCGTATCCGTCGGCCACCTCCTTGATAGCGCCCGCCTCTCCCAGACCCGCTATCGTCTCGGTCAAAATCACTTTCATTATCGGGGATGCTCCCTTCCTTCATTTTAGATTCTTGGGTCCTAGACTTTGGATTGGGTTCCTTGTCCAAAACCTACAGGCAAGGGGTGAATCCTTGCCGTGCATTATACCACAAGGCTACGCGAGTTGTAGATATACACTGGGCTTCCACACGGTGTACACAGGTGATGGGTGTTAGGGAAGTTAGGTGCTAATACTCATCACCCGGCCAGGTCCTGCCCCATACGGCTACCGCTATCTAGTACCTTTTTCCCGTCGCTCATACGGGCTTGGGGTGGTAGAATAGACGCAAGGGGCGTAGTGCGCCATGCTCTCACTAAGTTGGCCGTTATCGCGCTAACATAAGCTCGGATTTGAGCCGCCACAAGCGCATGCCGGGACGGCCCTGGTTATGATACCCTTTCGCTATGGATACTAACGAAAAAGACGATTTTGACTTACAGGGGCGCATCGGCTGCTTTACGCTATCCGACCTCTTGCAGACCCTGTCGTTCACGCAAAAGACCGGCACCCTCACCCTGATACAGGGCTGGAACACCCGCACGATTGCCTACGAGCAGGGCCGCATCACCTATATCGCCGCCGCCACCAGACTGCCGAGCGCGGTCGAATTGCTTATCCAGGCAGATCGCCTCACCACCCGCAAAGTAGAAGCGGTTATAGGCCCCAATTGGAAGAGGCTCCTGGGAGTTCAAGAAGGCGATCACGGCGCCCCTGAGCCTGAGCCTGCCCCCGCATCCATGTCAGCAAGTAGCAACGGCAACGAGCACGGCACCCACATGTTGTCTTCAAACTTCTCGCCGACCGATAGCCGTAACACCAACCCACGCTTGGGCGGTGACTTCGACGACATCGAGGCCTTTGTCCCACCCGACTACAGCAGTATGCCGGGCAACAACGGCCCTGACCCCACTCAATTGCTGTTCAAGCACAAGCTGGTCACGCTCGAAGATATTACCTGGTGCGAAGAGCAGATGATGGAGACCACCATCTATACCCTCTTCCTGTGGCGCAACTGCCGCTTCACCTTCCAGGGCGACCTCCTCGTGAAGACCGACGGCATACCCGTGTCGGTGAGCGCCGAGAAGCTGATTATAGAGGGCACCCGCCGCGTGGACGAGTGGATACGCATCTCGCCCGTGATCCCGTCGGTGCTAATGGCTTTTCGCCGCCTCCCACGCCCCGTCACAGGCCCCCTGTCGGACGAGGCCCGTGAGGTGCTGGTGCTGGTGGACGGGGTGAGCGACGTGGCGACCATAGCCCGCAATCGCCGCCGCACCCAGTTCGATACCGCCAAACTGCTGCACGGCCTCACCCAGTTGGGCATGGTGCAACCCGTACCGCCCGACAAACGCCGCGTGATCGAGCTTTTCCGCTACACGGTGGAGGCTATCTACATCAAGCTGGTCATGTACGGCTACTCGCGCAAGGCTATGGAGTTCGAGTACGAACTGAACCGCTTCGCCAGGGAGAACAAGCTGAAGGTGCGTATGCACATTGGCAAGGTGCGCCTCACCGACGGCGACCTGCCGATTGACCCCACCGCGCTGCTCGACCTGTACAAGCTGTTCATCGCTATTGAGAACAACAAGTTCACCAAACTCTTCGCGCCCGAAATACGCAAGGGCCTCACCGAGGCGCTCTACCAGCACATGGACAACGACACCCGCGCCCTTATGCGTATGTACGAGTTCCACGCGATGGAGGGCCTGCTTGTCATGTCCGCTCCCACCGAAGTAGAAGCTTAGAGAATAAAACAGAACAGAACAAACGCCAAGACCCGCCCTACGGCGGGTCTTGGCGTTTGTTCTGTTCTCTGCGGTTTGTGAAATTGCGCGATAGGAGATAGAATCGACAGTAACAAATAGAGCGGAATAGTAGTTGGAGATAAGTACAAGAGGATAACTGCTCATGCCTACAAACTATGACATCTCCCCAACCGAACCTCTCCCCGGTCTGCACCTGGACGGGACGGTAACACGCCGCTTCCTTATCAGCTATCCGGTACCGCCCGAATCGTTGGACCGGTTCCTGCTCCCAGGCGGAGAGCTTGCAACACACGGAGGAGTTGCCTGGGTCTCGGCTTGTTTTGTCAATATTAAAAATATGCGCCTCTCGATTGCGCCAGCTGAAGTAGGGATAGGCTTCAATTACCTTATTCACAGGACTCTAGCCTATCTGCCCTACCCTGATGGCAAGAAACGAAAATCGGTGCTGGTGCTTGAGCCTAATATTAACCGCAAGCTCTTTTCCTCGCTAGGCCGGATGACCGCCGGGGTGCGCTTCCTTTTCACGGACATTAAGCTTGCTAAAAGGCCGGAGTCCTGGACCATTCTTATGCAGGACGCATCCGGCATGCCATTGTTCGAGGCAGAGATTTCCAGGTCGTCTATCAAACCAGAATTGCCATACGGTTCGCGGTTCTCAAGCCTCGAAGAAGCGGACCGGTTCCTGCTGGGCGTAGCGTACGGCGCGGAATGGCACCAGGATAGCGGGCAGTTACGCCTGTTCGCGGAAACGCACGACCCCTGGCAAGCCTGTGTGGGGACCTGTATTACCGGGAGGAATGCGTTCCTAGAGGGCATAGGACAGTGCCCGGAGGCTGACCACGTTATCACGATGGCCCAGGTGCCCCACTCCTTCGCCATGTTTGGAGAAGATATCAGGCTCTAGACCCGTTAGGCGTTATCCTGCCGCTTCCCTCATCAGCGCAACTACTGCGCATGCTACTGCTTGCTGCCTACGATAGTTCAGCCTCGCCCATCCCCACCCCAACGATAACTAAAGAACTAAAGGCAGACCCGCAAAGACGCGGCTATCGCGCGTCGCGGGGCCGCCCAACTCAGGCCCGAAAGTTTAGCGACATCCACGCGCTGCAACTAATACTCTATGTCCGCCCTCAGCCCGCGACCCTCTCCCGACTCGACCCCTTCGACGGGTGCGGGCGGCTCGGCGTCGCCGCCGATTTCTATACGCTTCACCTTGCTGGACGCGGCTGAAGATGCCGAGGGCTTCTGGCGGGCGGTGCCCCAGGTGCCCGGCGGGCCTTGCACCGCGGCTCCGGCCTTGCCTTCCGGCTCGGCCAGCAGGTTCTCTATGCCGTCGCCTATCGCCCCCAGGAGCGAGCGGACCGCCAGAAAGCCTTCTCGTGCCGCCGCCCGGCTGTGCCGCGCTGTCTCTTCGGGCAGGAGGCTCATAGGCATCTGGATGAGTGCAGAGGGCGCCTTCACGGCCAGCACGAGCAGATCGCTCAATACCGATGCCACACCGTTATCCTTGTTGTCGCGAAACTCCTCGTCCCAGGCTATCTCTTCAGCTGAACGTTCCGTTGCGCTATCCTTATTGTCCATGTCGGCTCCTTCAATTCAACTGCGTGGATTGGCACGCTTTGAACTATTTTCTATCCGTATTATACATAATCCCAAGTCTTATCGTCAGGCCCACCACTCTCTATCGCCCCGGGTCCGTTCAGCGTCAGGCATATCTCGTAGATAAGCATCAGGGTAAGGATAGAGGGCGTGATAAATCACGCCCTTCTCAGCTACACGCGTACACGTGGGTCTGCTTCACAAACAAAGGCCGGGGCTTTTCGCTGAATGACCTGGCTCGCTAGATTAACCACGCGGCAATACCCACAATCGCCCCCATAACGGTCGCAAATAGATTTACCAGGTCATTGTTGATTATGGGCCAACCACGCGCGAGCTCGGTAGGTGTACCACACCTGTGAACGCGGCTTTCGGTCGGCTTCTCGCATCGTGGACACCAGTAGGCGGCCTGCGCGGTTGCGCCCAACAGGCTGTCGAAAAGACTGCCCCCCATGCCGCCAACGAGAGCCACAAACAGTACGGCAAGAGGGTTGGGCGAAGCGCCGGGAAATACCAGGCCGCTCACGACATAGGCGGCAAGCCCAATAAAGAGCGCGCCCGCCATACCTGCCAGGCTACCGAGCCATGTGACCCCGCCCGATATGCCGGCCACGACCTGTTTGCCAGTAGTTATCAGGCGGGGCGGGCGCTTACTCAGCACGCCGATCTCGGTTGCCCAGGTGTCGGCTGTGGCGGCGGCAAGTGCGCCCACGAACGCGCCGAACATCACGGGGACCATAAAGGCGCCTGCAAAGGCAGCCAGCAGCGCCGCGAGCGCCGCCACCCCGCCGTTAGCCAGCACCTGGGCCGCGTCCCGCCTGCCTCCTTTCTCGAAAGTCTCCTCCGCCCGGCGCTTGAGAACATCATCGCGCTTCACATGCGACAAGGCGCTGGAAGAAACAAAGAAGGCCACAAGCACA
>JBBSGN010000025.1:0-11999 GCA_038254085.1 Chloroflexia bacterium
GCTAGCTACCAGTTGGCGGTTGCGCTCTCGCCAAACACCCCGGTGCATCTTCCAGGCGGCGATGCCCTGTAGCTCGTCTGCGTAGATGCAGGTAGGAATGCGCTCCTGTAACTGAGCTGGAAGTTCCTGTTGGAACCAGCGGCCGAGGTTAGTTAGCTTTTCGTTCCCCAGCGCTGCTATAGCCTCGTCGTATCCGTCGAGCCATCTCCGCCAGAGCGCGCAGTTATCTTCCTGCCAGACGCCTTCCACGTATTTACCCGCTACTGATGGCATAGTAGACACTCCTTAGCTTCACCCGCGGCCTCCGAGCGCCAGATATGGCTGGGTCTATCCCGGGCAAGCACTGCAATCTCCAGATCAGTTAAACTAACGCATTATCTTTCGCTATCTTAGCACAAAGGAAGCTGTGCCAGCACGTTTCTACATACCTCACTACCCGTCACCGAGCCTAACGAATTGTCACTTCTAAACTTTGACTGTGCCTGCGCGCGACTTTCGTCGTCACTCCGCGCAATTTTGAGTGTCACTAAGGATGGAGGACGTGAGTGCGGTTTTCGTTGTCACGTGCTCGTGTATGAACTTTCTCTGCTGTACGCTGGCTCGCGCATAGTCTCGCTCCCAGGTGAGCCTGGATTAGCTGGACAGGTGTGGGCGCGCAGCAGCAGACTACCATCATATAGGTAGAGAGAGGTGTTTTTCCACTTCATGAAGTGAAGAAGTGAAATGACACGGAGATAAAGAGTGCGCAAAAATCGCTTGCCCACTACACGCGCTTGTGTTATAATAGCCGAGTGTTGCCTGGTGAGGTGGAGAAGGAAAAGAGTAGAGATAAGAGTCGCCTCCACGAGCAAGCGAGAAGATTGTTGTAGGCCGCAGGTAGATGAGAAGCCCGACGAGAGGGCGCATGGCGCTTGTGAATAGGCGCATCAGGAGGTAAGACGGACTTGGGACTTGACACAGAGCGTAAGCAGGAGATTATCGGAGACTATAAGATAAACGAGTCGGACACAGGATCACCGGAAGTACAGATAGCAATTCTGACTACACGCATCAATGGACTAAGGGAGCATTTTACCGAGCATAAGCACGACCACCACTCGCGCCGGGGCTTGCTCAAGATGGTAGGCCGCCGCCGCAGGCTGCTCACTTACCTCGCCCGCAAAGACATCAACCGCTACCGCGACACCATATCCCGCCTGGGAATCCGCGACATCGTATCCCGCCCCGGCAACAGCTAATCAGGCGGGACCGGGGTTTGTGTTAGCTGCCAGCTAGTTAGCTGTCAGCTATCGGCTTTTACGCGGGGCGATACGTGACACGTGATGCGCGAACACCGACTACTGACAACCGACAACCGACTATTGACCACTGATAAGGAGAGATACATTGAACGAAGATAAGACATTTAGCGCCACGATAGCCGGTCGTGAGATGACGATTGAGACCGGCAAGCTGGCCGAGCAGGCATCGGGCGCGTGTACCGTGCGCTATGGCGACACGATTGTGTTGGCGGCTGTGGTGGCCGCGAAGGAAGCCCGCGAGGGGACCGATTTCCTGCCCCTGACGGTAGACTACGAAGAGAAGATGTACGCCGCCGGAAAGATACCAGGCGGCTTTATCAAGCGCGAAGGAAGGCCGACCGAGACGGCCACCCTCACAGCGCGACTGACCGACCGACCGCTCAGGCCGCTGTTGCCCAAGCAGTGGCGGGCCGAGATACAGATGACGATTACGACCCTTTCGACCGACCAGGAGAACGAGCCGGAACTGCTCTCGATGATAGCGGCTTCGGCTGCGATGTCGCTGTCCGAGGTGCCGTTCAATGGGCCGGTGGGCGCAGCGAAGGTGGGGTACATAAACGGCGAGTTCGTGCTGAACCCCACCGCCCAGCAGTTGCAGGAGTCGGACCTAGACCTGACGCTGGCGGGCACCGAAGACGCCGTGATGATGGTCGAGGGGGGCGCGCATGAGCTTCCCGAGGACGTAGTGCTGAACGCGATTCGCTTCGCTTTCGAGCAGGGCATCAAGCCGACGGCGCAGTTGCAGAAGCGAATGATCGAAGAGATGCAGCCGCAGAAGCGCGACTGGCAGCCGCCGGTGGTGGACACCAGCCTGCAAGATAAAGTGACCGAGTTCCTGGGTGAGCGCCTGCGCGAAGAGACGCGCAACTCGGACAAGACGATGCGCGAGACCTCGACCGACGCGCTGAAGCAGGAGACGCTGGACCACTTCCTGGCGCTGGCGCCGGACGACGAGAAGCCTGCGGTGGGCGTGGCGGTGCAGAAGGCGTTCGAGACGCTTCTTAAGGAGGAAGTGCGCTCGGCCATACTGGAGCGCGGCGAGCGCCCGGACGGTCGCGGGCCGAAGGACATACGCCAGATTAGCTGCGAAGTGGGCATACTGCCGCGCACGCACGGCTCGGGGCTGTTCACGCGCGGGCAGACGCAGGTGCTGTCGGTGACGACGCTGGGCACGGGCGCGGACGAGCAGATGCTGGACGGCCTCGGCATAGAGGATAAAAAGCGGTATATACACCACTACAACTTCCCCTCGTTCTCGACAGGCGAGGTAAAGCGGTCCAGGGGGCCGTCACGCCGCGATATTGGGCACGGCGCGCTGGCCGAGCGGTCGCTGGCGCCGGTGCTGCCGAGCGAGGCCGACTTCCCGTATGTTATCCGCGTGGTGAGCGAGGTGCTGTCGTCGAATGGATCGTCCTCGATGGCGTCGGTGTGCGGCAGCACGCTGTCGCTGCTCGACGCGGGCGTGCCCCTGAAGGCTTCGGTGGCAGGAATTGCGATGGGCCTTGTGGAGAGCAAAGACGGCAGCCAACACCAGGTACTTACCGATATACAGGGCATCGAGGATGCGCTGGGCGACATGGACTTCAAAGTGGCGGGCACGTCAGAGGGTATTACGGGTTTGCAGCTTGACCTCAAGACGGCGGGGCTGGCCTTCGCGATCATGGAGGAGGCGTTTTCGCAGGCCCGTGACGCGCGGATGTTCATCCTGGACAAGATGGCCCAGACGATAGACGCGCCCAATACGCAGTTATCGCCGTATGCGCCCAGGATATTGCGTATCAAGATCAATCCTGAGAAGATCGGCGCGCTGATCGGGCCGGGTGGCAAGAATATACGCGGCATCACCGAGCAGACCGGCTGCAAGATTGACGTTGAGGACGACGGCACGGTGCTGGTGGCCTCGACAGACGGCGACAGCGCCAAGCAGGCTATCCGCATGATCGAGGGTCTAACGAAAGAGGCCGAGGTCGGCGAGATATACCTGGGCAAGGTGGTTCGCATTCTGCCTTACGGGGCGTTTGTAGAGATACTGCCGGGTAAGGACGGGCTGGTGCATATATCAGAGCTTGCCGATTACCGTGTTGAGCAGGTCGAGGACGTAGTGAGCATAGGCGACGAGATCAATGTGATGGTGATAGACGTGGACCGCCAGGGCAAGGTGAGCCTATCGCGCAAGGCCGTGCTGACGGGCGAGATGCCACCTCCGCGTAGCGAGCGCGAAGGGCGTGGCGGCTATGGCGACCGCGATCGGGGCGGCGAGCGTGCGGGCTTCGGCGGTAGCCGGGGTCCGGGTGGTGGAGGCGGTTACGGCAACCGAGACCGGGGCGGCTACGGTGGAGGCGGCGGTCGTGGCCCTGGCGGCCCCGGCGGTGGAGGCGGTGGCTATAGCGGCAACCGAGGGCCAAGCGGCGGAGCATCCGGCGGTGGTGCCCCCGGAGGCGGTGGATTCGACCGCGACCGTGGGCCGCGCGATGCAGGGAACCGGGGTAACCGCTGGTAAGATATAAACCAGACAAAAATGAGTCACCCTAACATTCGGGGTGACTCATTTTTGTAGGTGTTCAGAGTTAGGGTGCAGGAGGGGCATGGGACTGTGAATATTACTTGGCCTCAATTCTGAGCGCTTATACGCCAATTGGCAATTGACAGCCCTCGTGCCACGCCTCTATAATTCAATGCGACAGTATGTTACACGAACTATAGCTCTCTTTTAGAAAGGTGGTCTTGTTGGTGAGCAATGGGCAGGCTGCATCACTTCAGCCTGAGTTGGACAGTGCTACTTCCGAACCGGGTGGCTCGGGTAGGTCGCTGGGCGTGGTGTGGGAGTTCTGGAAGGCTTACGCCGAAAAGATTGCCTTCTACCAGACAACCGCGCTCCTGTCTGCGATATACTTGCTTGTCGTCGGGCCGATCTCGCTTGTCGGGCGGGTAGTCAGTCACCACTTTCTGCCCATGCGACCCAAGAGGGCGCGAACGTTCTGGCATGGCGTCCTTATGGGTAGCGCCACCGACCTCAGTGAACTCCGAAAGCAGGGGTAGCTGCTTCGTGCCCGCAGTGTGCTCGCCATCCCTGCTGTGAACATATTAGGCATCTCCTGTTTCTACCATGACGCGGCTGCCTGCCTGGTCAAGGATGGTATTGTGGTGGCTGCCGCCGAGGAAGAACGATTTACCCGCAAGAAGCACGACTCCGGTCTGCCACGCAATGCCATCGCTTACTGCCTGCGCGCGGGCGGTATCGCCGTGAGCGACCTGGACGCAATAGGTTTCTACGAGAAGCCTCTACTCAAGTTCGAGCGCATCCTCCAGTCCACATTGGAGAGCTTCCCCCGATCATGGAGGATGTTCGCCAGGGCCATGCCGGTGTGGTTCAAGCAAAAGCTGTGGATACAGGCCGAGATCGAGCAGGCGTTGGGCGCGAAGATGCCGGTCTACTTCATCGAGCATCACCTGAGCCATGCAGCAAGCGCCTTTCTGGTGTCGCCTTTCGAGGAGGCGGGCATCCTGACCTTCGACGGTGTGGGCGAGTGGACGACCACGGCTTACGGCTACGGCAACGGCACGCATATAGAGCTTACTAAAGAGATAAGATACCCGCATTCGCTTGGCTTGCTATACAGCGCGTTCACAGCGCACGCCGGGTTCGAGGTGAACGAGGGCGAATACAAGCTCATGGGCCTGGCAGCCTACGGTAAGCCTACTTACTATCAGCAAGTGCGCGACCTGGTTGATCTGCGCGAAGACGGATCGTTCCAACTTGACATGAGCTACTTCGCATACCATTACAGTTTGCACTCCTTGAGCGATAAGTTCCTGCGTGTGTTTGGCCCGCCACGCCGCCCCGACGCACCGATGGAGAACCGCTACGCTGACATCGCGGCCTCTATCCAGCGCGTTACCGAGGAGGTTATGCTGTGCGGGGCGCGCGAGATCCGAAACAGTACAGGCTGCAATTACCTGTGCATGGCGGGCGGGGTGGCGCTCAACTGCGTTGCTAACGGGCGCATACTGCGCGAGGCTGGCTTCAAGGACGTCTGGATACAACCGGCGGCCGGGGATGCGGGCGGTGCGTTGGGCGTGGCAACCTACCTGTACCATAGGCTGAGTGAAAGGCCGCGCAGTTACGTAATGAAGAACGCTTATCTGGGGCCGGAGTACTCAAACGAAGAGATCAGGAAGTTTCTGGACGGCAACAACGTGGTGTATGAGGAATTGGACGATAATGATCTGGTCGAAACCGTAGCCCGCTTGCTGGCCGAGAATAACGTGGTAGGGTGGTTCCGAGGCCGGATGGAGTTCGGGCCGCGCGCCCTGGGCGCACGCTCGATTCTGGCGAACGCCAGCCACCCGCAGATGAAGGACATACTGAACGAGAAGATCAAGCACCGCGAGCAGTTCAGGCCGTTCGCTCCGGCGGTGCTGCTTGAGGAGGCGCCAAACTATTTCGCGCTCGAACCGGGGCACGAAAGCCCCTACATGCTGCTGGTGGCCGACGTGTTACCGCAGCACAGAGCATTATTGCCCGCTGTCACCCACGTGGACGGCACGGCACGCCTCCAGACTGTGACGGAGGCCGAGAACGGCGCATACTACCGAATGATACGCGCCTTCTACCGGCTGACGGGCGTGCCGGTGATAGTAAACACCTCGTTCAACGTGCGAGGAGAGCCGATTGTATGCGCACCCGCCGAGGCGTACAATTGCTTCAGCCATACGGACATGGACTACCTGGCTATGGGCAACTTCCTGGTTGCCAAGGCGGCTAAGAGAGCGATAGCGCCCTATCCAGGCAGTAAGGTGGCACGCGAGCGTGAGGAAGTGATTGTTTAGGCAAAGTTAGCTATCAGCTGTCAGCTATCAGCTATAGGTGGCGGGTTGGTAGTGGCTTGAAACGGGGGATGGGATGTTGTCGCGCCTGGCGGTGTTGGGGCAGTTGTTTGGGTTTATGATGCAGGGGAGCCGCAAGTTCTGGCTGCTGCCCCTGGTACTGGCGCTGTTGATCGTGATGCTGTTGATCGTAGTCGAGGGCGCTTCAGTGGTGGCTCCTTTCCTTTACCCGCTCTTCTGAGTTTATGACAAACGCGCCTGGAAATTTATCGCCCACGCTCCGTTGGGTGCTGGTGGTTGGGCTGTGGGTCGTGTTGCTGGTGTTGCTGGCGTTGGCTGTTCGCAACCTCGCCTGGCTGGCGACGTGGCTGAACGGATTACTCTTTGGTTGCCTGTTCGTTTGCGGCGTGCTGATCGGCTTCTCACTGCTTGCTGCCGCCGTCCACTTATCCGCCGACACGTTGCGTGGGCGATATCCTTACCCCCACGGCGAGTCACCCGTTGTCGTGCCCCTACCGGCTCGCACCACACTTGAGAAGGAAAACTCGTCTCAACTTCGAACGGGCGACACGAGTGCCGCTCTTCCTCTATCGAGAGCGCCTAGTCGCAAATCAGCAGTGTGGCGCGTGGGCGAGGGGCTTGCCATTGTGGTCATTACCGGCGTGCTGACTCTGGTTTTGCTGGAAATCGGTTTGCGCCTCTTTGCTCCGCAAATTGGCCCCGAAATGCGGGGAGACCCGTTGCGCGGTTTGTACACTTTAGACCTTGCTACCACATATCGGAATAAGCCAGGCGCTCATGTTGACTTCCAAATGCAGGAGGCCGCTTCTACATTCGATATCAACAGCCAGGGTTTGCGAGAAAGCCGAGACATTGGCTCGTCGTCACCCGGCAAGACGCGATTGCTCTGTCTGGGCGACTCGTTTACGTTCGGTTGGGCCGTTGGGGCGGACCAGGCCTATCCGCATTTGCTCAACACCGTGACCCTGGAAAGCGTCAATGCGGGCGTGAACGGCTACGGTACCGACAACGAAGCCGCCTGGTTGCAGTCATATGGGTGGGCATTGAAGCCCAACGTCGTACTGGTGGGCTTGTTCGTTGGCAACGATGTGCGCGACGTGATGGTCGGTAGAGGCAAAACCAGCGTCGATTCTCAGGGCCATCTGGTGCTGGGTAACATGCTCAGACCGCCTGCGGACATCGGCCAAGAGCCGCCTCCGGCCACCGGGTTGGATGCAGCAAAATCGTGGTTGGCCCATAATTCCCAGGCATATGTGTTTCTCCGCCGGTTGTCCCACGATATGTTTAGCACGGCGAGCGAGACCCAGGTACAGAAACCCACCTTGTACGACACTGCGCCCTTCTATTATAAGCCTGTGCCGTCCGATATCGAGGAAGGGTGGAAGAAAGCCACCGGGCTGCTCGATGCCATGCGCGCCGACGCGCGAGCGCACGGCGCTGAACTGGTCGTGGTGGCTATCCCTGCGCGCGAGCAGGTCGAGGAGAGCTATTGGAAAGAGATACAGCAACGTTTCGGCCTCGCCGAGTCGCAATTGGAGCGCGACCTGCCCCAGCGCAAGCTGGCCGAATGGAGCAGCCGGACCGGCACGCCGCTGATTGACCTCCTCCCCGCCTTTCGTGCCGCCCCCCACGACAAGCCGCTCTACTATCGCCTCGACCCGCATTGGAACGCCGCCGGGCACGCCCTGGCCGCCCAGGTTATCCGGGCCGAACTGGCCCGCCTGGGACTCATAAATGACAGATGACCACTGGTCGGTGGTCGCTACCGAAAGGGGTTCCACCAAGACAGGGGACATATCGCTTGCAACCGCCCGCAACTTGACATATAATCGAGACAGACAGCACATTTATGTGGATAACGTAAACGGAGAACTGCTATGCAAGTCAACAAAAAAGATGCTGGCGAGGGCGAAGAGCGCGGGACGATAGCGGACAAGCTGACACAGAGCAGACCCGTGCAGGGAGCTTTGTTTACTCTCACGGCAAGGGGAGAGCTTACCCAGCCGGTGGCCGACGTGCCTGCCCTGCACCCGGCGTGCAGCCTGGACGTGGCCCGATGGTGGTTCCGGCGGCACCTTGAGCAGCAGCACCGGCCTATCAACACGATAGACTCGTACATGTACGACCTGGCACTCTTCCAGGAGTCGATAGGCAACAAGGAGCTAAACCGGATAAACAACACCGACATAGCCAACTTCCTGGGGCAGGCCAACAACAAGTCCACACGCAAGCGACGGCTCACTTCTCTGCAAGGGATGTATCGCTATCTGGTGAACAAAGAGAAAATCCTGTCCAAGAACCCCGCGGATAGCTTCTTCCCCGACTACATCCCTCTCAAGACCCCCCATACCCTCTTTCCACAGGAGCAGGAGGTGATGCTGGACGCGGCCCACGCCGAAAACCCGCGCACCTACCTGGTGGTTTACCTGTTGCTCAAGCTGGGGCTTACGCGCACCGAATTGCTCGCCCTCAAAGTTGACCATGTGGACGTGAGCGACCCCAAAAAGCCGGTTGTGTACGTATATTATGACGAAGTGCGCTGGCAGCCGAAGGAGCGCAAGCTGTCCGCCGACGCCGAGTTCGCGGATGCTTTCCGCACCTATCTGGACGAGTACAAGCCGGTATCCCGAATGTTCAACCTCTTGCCTCAGTCAATCAACAAGATCGTGGACCGCGTGGCCGAAGATGCGGGCATTGACAAGACGGTGACGCCCCAGTCGCTGCGCGACACCTTCGCGGTAGAGCAGGCCAAGGCGGGCGCGGACGAAAAGAAGCTGCTGCAAATCCTCGGCCTCGCCCCCGACAGCCGCAACCGCAAGAGCGTACAGAGATATATCAAGCTGGCCGCGCCTCCGGTGGCGGGGGTGGTCTAGTCAATTATGAATTATGAATTATGAATTGAGCGGCCCGCCTGGCTCTGTGTCGCACACATTTCGCGCGAGGTATGCGGAGACGGATGCTATGGGCATCGTACACCACAGCAGCTACGTGGTATGGATGGAGATGGGGCGGACCGAGTTTATGCGGGCGCATGGTTTCACCTACAGGCAGTTGGAAGAAATGGGGGTGCTGCTGCCGGTGCTGGAGATAAACTTGCGCTATCGCCAATCCGCTTACTATGACGACGAGCTTCGCATCACCACCTGGGTAGAAGAGTTGACGCGCACCAAAATCAAGCTGGTCTACTCGATAACGCGTACCTCGGACGAGCGGCTCTTGACGGAAGCCTACTCTATACATACTTATGCGGGGCGCGATGGCCGCCTGCTCAGGATTACCCACTATCCAGAGGCGTGGGAGCGGTTGCAGAGGATGTTGCCTGATATATCTACGAGAGCCAATTTATAAGTCCCATTGCGGTGGTTAGGATTGGTTTTATAGGCAAGCGGGAAAGGTCAAGACCCAGCCAATAGTCATAAGATTGTTGGATAGCTGCCTTTGTCAGGTCAAGTTCTGTCTATCACAACTGTAGCAAGAAAAGATCGACAAAAATGAACGGTAGCACAGTGCTTGCGCTCTTTATAATCGCTCTGGCGCTCGCTTTACTTAGTGTCCATGTAGCGCTAGCAATCAAGCTTTGGCAACACGGTCCAGCACGCTTACGTCTCCTGCGGTTGGCGGCGCTTTCGTTCGTACCTTACGTCGCCTCGTTGGCCATATATGCGCCAATAGAATTTCTTTATGCTGTTTCTCCAGACACCCCGAATCCTCACTCTTCTGAACTCTTAGATCGCAGGATACTTGAATACACGTTCGGTCAAGAGGTCTTTCACATATGTAATTGGCTCCCACAGCTAAAGACGACATTGGGAAACCCCCTTTGCTTTATTATTTTCTGGATCATGCTGCCATTGCTTTTCTTTTTCCTCCTGGGACTGATACCAGCCGTGTTTGTGCGCCGTAGGCGACAAGTGAAAGTTTAGCGACCTACGCGACGATGCGTATGATAGATGGGGTGGCTTACAACTACACGTATGGCAATCCCTCTCATGTAGACGCCCCTATTACTCCTTCCTCCTTAGCAACGGCAACGCCTTCAGTGCTAACCCGCCTCCTGTCTGGCTCCTTCGGAGCTACCCATTCTCTATCAAGATACCCAGGATAACGTAACCGCATAGGATCGCCAGCGCAAAAAGCGACCATAAAATTACGGTTCTCTTACCAAAAGACGCTGCCCAAGAAGCCAGCATGGTAATGGCTAACCCCGCTAGAACCATCACGCACTCCGCAAACACAAGTACCGAAGAAATTGCTTCACGGTACACAGGTGTGCCGAATAGCCAGAACCCTACCAGACCCAAGTTTCCCAAAGTCCAAAGCAAAATAGCCGCTTTATAACCATCAAAGTGTCTTCTCAGCAATGTTTGCACCCCCCATGACCTTGAAGCACTTGGCTAAGGCATCCTATCCTGTCTCTCTAGTCCTACCAACGGCCGCGCCCGCAGCGCCAACTCGACCGCCAACCGCTCGTCCGCGTCCTTTAGATCAACCCCCAGGATTTCGGAGACGCGATCCAGGCGATAGGCGAGGGTGTTGCGGTGGACGTAGATTTCGGCGGCGGTCTCGCGTAGACGCGCCCCGTGCGCCAGAAACGCTTCGAGCGTGGGCAGAAGGGGTGTGGCCGAGTGGGCGTCGTGGCGCAACAGGGGGCCGAGGGTGCTGTTCACAAACGCTTTCAGTTCGTCCGCGTGGTCCCGATAAAGGAGCATGAGGAGGCGGTCCGCGCCCATGTTGGCGTAATGGGTAGGCTGGCCGCCGTGTAGCAGCGCCGAGGCGGAAGCGGCCAATTGCGCTTCGGCTAGCGATGCGGGGACTTCCGTTATAGCCCTCTCGGTGCCGACCCCGCAGGCCGCTTCACCAGCGGCGATGCTTGCTAATAGTGTATCTCCCCACGCCTGGGGAAGCAGAACGGCCAGCCCATCGGCGTAGCGCCTGGCGATGGGCGCGCTCCCTGACGGCAAGGTGATCCGGCTGACTCGCTCTTCCACGCTCTGTAACGGACTCTTTTGTTCTGCTTCCCTGTTCGTATGAGGCAGAGGCGTGAAGTAGGCAACGGCAAAGTGGGCTACAGGGCCGTAACGCCTATGGAGTAGGGCCTGGAGATTAGTCAAATGGCTAATACGGCCTGCAAGCAAGCTATCTATCGAGCCTTCGCTTTCCTCGGCGGGCTGCATTTCGCGGCGGGCCTGGTATATGGCGCATTCCCGCATGATCGCCTGCTCGATGTCATGCAGAGGGGCGTCCGGTTCCAGGCGTACAAGGGGCAGGCCGACCTCGCGTGCTGCCTGCACCGCCTCTGCATCTACCTCCCCGCGCACCGCCACCGCCGCAGCGTCCAGCGAAGCCAATTGTCGCACTACGCCTGCCAAGGTAGTGGGCGGGTCGAGCCGCGCCATATGCTCGGTCGCCACCAGGGCAAGTTCGCCACCCCGAAGGCGCGGGAAGGCGGGCGGATAAGGGCGCAGCGACACCACCCACGAGACAGAGTTCGACAGCCTGCCCTCCCCGGCCAGCACCTCAGCCGGGTCGAGCGGCTCGCCTGCCGAGATTAAGTCGCGTACTGTGAGAGCGTCCACTGCGTGAATTATGAATTATCAATTGTTGATGACGACCGACGACCGACGACCGACGACCGATAAAGCCGATAGCTGATATCTGATAGCTGCATCCATAATTCATAATTCATAATTGATTCTACGTTTCGGTTGCCATTCCGCGGACGGTGGGTTGGGAGGCTGGGCCTGCGGATATTTCTTCCAGGGTACGGCCTTTAGTCTCTTCGCCGAAGATGAACACATCGGCGGCGATTATCAGGAAGATGATGGTGAACAGGAAGAAGGCGACGCTGAC
>JBBSGN010000026.1:0-11991 GCA_038254085.1 Chloroflexia bacterium
CGCGCCAGCCCCCGCTCCGCTCTTGCCCATTGCGATTCATTACGTTGATCCCCCTTTGCGCCTTGTTCGTCGTGTCGTCTTCGGCAAGAAGCGTCGCTAAAGAATAGCTAGCCTACCAATCTATGAGCCGCAAGAACTATGCCAGGCAGAATCGCTATAGCTTCACGAAGTGGCGTTGCCAGGGAGTGTGCCGTAATGAGAGCTAATCAAGTATACTGGCGGCATCTGCAAGGCAAAGCAACGCAGATGCCGGAAAGGAGCATAACATGGCGAGGATTTATATGGCTACAGGTGATGCGCTAGCCGTAATCAGCAATCAGAATGGCCTATGGCAAACCGACCTAAAGATGGCCGGTCTGTATACCTACTGCCTGGCGGCGGACCCGCTCAGGCCAGAGCGCGTCTATTGCGGCACGTTCGACAAGGGGCTGTGGCGCAGCGACGACGCGGGCGCTTCCTGGCGACCAGCAGGAGAGGATATCCCTTACGCCGAGGTATTGTCCGTGGCGGTCAGCCTGGCCGAGCGCTTCGACGACTACGGCGTTGTGTGGGCGGGCACCGAGCCGAGCGCCATCTTCCGCTCTGAGGACGGCGGCGACAGCTGGCGGGAGCGGCCTACTTTGCGCGAGTTGCCCTCGGCTTCCACATGGAGTTTCCCACCGCGCCCCTGGACACATCACGTGCGGTGGATCGCGCCCGACCCCAACCTGGCGGGCAGGCTATTCGTCGGCATCGAATTGGGTGGCGTGATGCGCAGCCTCGACGACGGACTGACCTGGGAGGACCGCAAGCCGGGGGCGCAACCCGACTCGCATACGCTCCGCACGCACCGGCTCGCGCCGGGCTGGGTGTACGAAGCGGCGGGCGGTGGATACGCCGAAAGCCACGACGGCGGTCAGACCTGGCGCGGCTACGACGAAGGGATGCGGCACCACTACCTGTGGGGTCTGGCCGTTGACCCCGCCGACCCTCAGACCATAGTCGTGTCGGCCACCAGAGGCCCCCAGCAAGCGCACTCACCCCAGATGGCCGAGGCCACCATCTATCGGCGAACGGGCAGCCAACCCTGGCAAGAGTCGCGCACCGGCCTGCCTGAGCCGAGGGGCACCCGCGCCTACGTACTGGCCGTCAACGAGGCCGAGCCGGGCGTGTTCTACGCCGCCAACGAGGGCAACATCTATCGCTCGCCCGACGCCGGCCTCGACTGGGAGCGCCTCGACATCTCCTGGCCCGAAGGCTACCGTCCCCCAGCCGTCAACGGGCTAGTCGTAACTGAGGCTGTATAGAAGATATTGCCGACTCTAAGCCGTGCAGCGGCGCAGCGAGGCGAAGGAGGGGTCGAGGGCGGTCTTACGCATGTGGTGGAGGTTGGCGAGCAGGCCCACGTGATGCTCGACTATGACGGTGGGCCACAGGACGGCGAAGCGCCAGGCGCGGGCGGCGTCCATGCCAATATCGAGCGACGAGCGATCCACCCGTTGCCCAAGCCGCTCAGTCAGTAGCCCAAGATAGGCGTTGCGTATCTCGGTCAGCGACAGGGGAAGGCGCCCAAACCACCAGCGCGAGGACGAATAGAAGCAGTCGAGGTCGTAGGCGGCTGGCCCCACGCCAACCAACTGCCAATCGAACACGGCAGGGCCATCGGCACGCATGGCGATATTGCCCGGCCAGTAGTCGCCATGTATCAGAGTCTGGGGCATCTCCATGAGCAGGTCGAGCAGACATGCCGGATCGTCAAGCACGCGCAGCCACGCCTGTAGCCTCTCCTTCGGCAGAAACTTCTCGCCCCATGCCGCGCTCTCTATCTCCAGCAATGCCTGGCGCGCTTCACGGACCAGCCCATCGGTATGGTGGCCGGTGGGCGTCCACACCCAGGGATAGTCGGCAGGGTCGGGCGGGTGGCCCCACCAGGTGGCGTGCAGGTCGGCCAGCGTACATAGGGCCAGCCGGTAGTGCTTGGCCGTCCACGAAGCGCGGGGCCACACCACCTCCGCCGGCAGCGCCTCCATCAGCACCCAATCAGTATCACAGCCCACACCGTCCCAATTGAGGGCCAGTGAGTTGGAGGCCGCCACCACCAACGGCGCGGTAGGCTCGCCAATTACATCATCGGCGGTAAGCAACAGACGCGGAGTACGCACAGGTAGCTGCCGTGCAAGCGTGCGGTAGAAATAGGCTTCGCGCCGGGCCGACCCGGCCAGGATAGCCCCACTCTGCGTCCTTCCCCGCTTCAGCACCAGGCTGATTATGTCGCTGGGGCCATAAGCGCCCGATCCGTCAGGCTCGCTCCGGTAGCTCACGGTGAGACGATAGATAGGGCTGCCCGACACGCCACCGGTCAGCTTTTCAGGCACTATCTCCACAATGTCTACGGTAGGACGCGACAGGTAGCCGCGCATGGCCGCCTGGAGCGCATCTATGCTGAAAGGTAAAGTAATAGTTAACATGGCGTCTTATCCACACAAGAACCCTCCAAGCATGAGGCCACGAAGCCACATGGCTGCGAGGCCGACCGGCGGACCGCATATTCGCTCAAGCCGAATCGTATACAGGGCCGAGCTAATGTATACGCCCGGCCTGTTCTATTCTGTTGTGCCTATTTCGAGGTTCAACGCACCGGCCGAGGATGGCCGGCTGCTCGCGGCTAAACGCGCATCGAGACAGAACGTTGGGGGGTCATTCTACCACAAGCAAAAGGAGCCGTCAAGCAATTTGCATAGGGCTTTGCAAAGCCGGATCAATACCCGAATAACTTCGGCAAATAGGTGCCCAGCAGGTAGCCGCCCAGCCCTGATACCGCTCCCACGACCACCACTTCCAGCGCGCTCTTTAGCAACGATATCCTGGCAAGGTTGCCTCGAATTAGCCCGATGATAGCCAGCGTAATTGCCGTGAGCGCCAGCGAGACCAGGAAAGCATTCTCGATAGGAAGGAAGAAATACGCAACGAGCGGAATAATAGAGGCCCCCATGTAGGAGAGGCCCATCGTGAGGCTTTCGCCAATATGCACCGTTTCCGGCGAGATTTCCAGCCCCAACTCCTTCTCTACCATCGTCTTGCCAAAGGCAGCCGGGTTACGGCTCAAATGCTCGGCGATGACCCGTGCGTCTTCAGGACTCACACCGTCATTTTCGAGGAGCACTACCAGCTCTTCAAGCTCATACTCGGGCCTTTCCTGCATCTGGGCGATCTCCGCGTCCACTTCGGCTTGTTGCACCTGGGCTTCGGCCCGACCCGAGAGGAACTCGCCCACCCCCATAGAAAGTGCGCCCGCGAAGGCTTCCGCAAGGCCGGCCACGATCACCGCCTTCGCGCTGCCCGTTCCACCCGCGACACCGCTCACAACCCCAAGCGGAACGAGCAGCCCGTCGAGCGACCCGAAAACGAACTGCCGAATGCGGCCCAGTCGCGCCACCCGTTCTCGTTCGCCCAGAACGTGCTCGCGCTCTCGTGTGGTCAATCGCTCTTGCTGACGCGGTTGATGCGCAACTCCCACCCAATTCACTCCTTGTCCTGGTTCTTGTCCTGGTTGCTGTATGCGAGCAAGTACCAAAGCGCCCATTGTTTGCTTTGGTACCTGGTAAAATGAGCTAGCCCCGCCTGCTGCCTGGGTCGAAGGCCATGCGGCGCACCAGGTCGGCGGCCTCGCGGGTGACCACGTTAGGGCGGTTGTCGTTCATAGGCACCAACACCAACTTGGCTCCCAGCTTCTTAGCGACGGCCAGGCCGGGGTCGTTCGTGTCCATGACGGCCACCGTAAAGACGCCTCTATTTATAGCCTCTCCGGCAAAGCCGTGGTCAGCCAGCACGAGGTTGGGCGTTTCCTTCGCGTCGTTGAGCATGAACTCCATTGGGCGCGAGTCGTGCGAGTGGAGCGCAGAGCAGGTATCCGAGACGAACGCTATCGAGTTGACAGAATCGACCACATGCGCATGATCCCGGTGCTCGCCCTGCCACACCACCTGCCCCCGTGCCAGGTCAAGCACGCGCCCACCCAGCTTGCGTACCAGGTCAGCCAGCTCTGTGTAGTAGTCAATCATTGAGCCTGGGTGGCCAGTGGCAAGTACCACGCTGCCCCCCTCTGAAGCCACCCGCTTGATGGCAAGAGCGGTCGCCTTCAACCCCTTGATGGTCGAGGACGGGGAAATATAGCCGCGTCCCTCTCTGTAGTTTATATCCTGTGAGCACTTGGTCACGCCCGCGATTATCTTGAGGGCGTCGTCCGCGTCCAGGTCTTGGGACTGCGCATAGTCAATCACCGCTCGAATGCCGAAGGTGACGTAGGGGTCGCCGTCTGCAAGGCGCTTGACCGCCTCAACGTTGTTCTGCCGCGAATGGCTCAACTCGGGCCCCGCCAGTCGCAATTTGGTGAGCCGCCGCTCTATGACATGCTCATCGAGAGCCATATCCGTTTCCTCCCTCGCCGGGGCGACAGGCAGCGCCCTGTGAGACGAACTAGCCCTAAGCATAGCCCGATTGTAGCCCTGCCACGCTCACCGCCACCCTGTTTTGCACATCCCTTGCCGAGCAAGGCTTCTGCAAGAAATCGGCCAACGGTCTGTCGTCGGTGGTCGGTGGTCGGTGGTCAAGGAGGTTAGCTGAAGGATTGCTTCACATTATCGAGCAGGTCGGGCGACTGGGGCCAGAGGGGCAGGTTAACGATCTTGTTGTATATGTTCCAGGCGACCGGGTATTGCTGGTGGCTGTTTGGGGATGCTTGCGGGAAGAAACGGGGGAGCGGCGTATAGAGATTGGTCGCCGCCACGCCGTGAGCGAGCAAGGCGCGGGTGACGGCGTCACGCCTATCTCTTGTGGGCAATAGCACGCTGTACTTCCACAGAGGCAGATCAGGAGCCACATCAGGATGCGTTACTCCGGGTAGAGTAAGCGTTTGCCTATATGTTTGCACGAGCACACGTCGCTTCTCTAGTTCCTCCGGTAGAAACTCTAGCGCGTCCGAAATGCGCTCGGCGGTCCGACCCATATCGAGCATGCCGGAGGGCATCGTAGTCAGGGCGGCGTGAGCGCGTTCCAATAACCCTACGTCGTCACTGAGCAATGCGGCCCCGCCACCCGCCTCGGCTATCTTGCCCGGCCCAAAGCTATATACAGAGCAAAGCCCCACCGAACCTGCCGGGTGATCGCCATATCGCAGGCCAACTGCGTGCGCTGCGTCCTCGATCACAACTAGCGCGTGCCGTTCAGCGAATTGAAGCAAAGAGGAAACCTCGAGTGGGTGCCCGAAGAGAGGCGCCACCAACACCGCCCTCGTATTCGGTCCAATCACTCTTTCGGCGTAGCTCAGGTCCATGTTGAAAGTAAGGGGAGAGACATCGGCAAACAAAGGCGACAAACCGGCCAGGCGCACCGCGTAAGCCGGATTCGCGCACAGGGTCGCGGGCATCAGCGCCTCACTTCCCGGCGGCAGCCCCAGGGCGCGTAAGAGGGCAACCAGGGCCATTGTAGCCCTGGAAGCCAGCAACACCTCTGAGCGGCCTGTCATCTCTGCCAGCCGGGCCTCACATTCGCGTTCGGCTTGTATCAACCTTGACAACCTTTCGTATGGCCAATATATTGCTCTTTATGAGTGATAACAATAACGACCCCGGATGGCGCTTCTATTACCCGGTAGAGGTCCGTTTCAGAGATATAGATATGTTCGGTCATGTCAACAACGCCGTATACCTGACCTACATGGAATCGGCTCGCGTCGCCTACTACACGGCAGTTACGGGCCTGACGGAGCCGCGTGGGTTTGGCATGACGGTAGCCGGCGCGAAAATAGACTTCATCAAGCCGGCCTTCTTCGGCCAGTCGCTCCGCGTTTACACCCGCACGGGGCGCATCGGCAACAAAAGCTGGACGCTAGAGCACGAACTGCGCGATGCCGAGACGGGCCAACTAATGGCGAGCGGCTACACCGTCAACGTCCACTACGACTACAAGAGCGGCCAGAGCCAGCCCATACCCCCCAATATAGTCGAGATGTTGGAACAGTTCGAGGGGAGGCCGTTAAAAGAGCCGCGCTAACCGGCTGCAGCCGCCCACCTGCCCAGGAGTGGCCTTCAGAAACAGCACAGCCGTGAGCGGCAACGCCAGGTAAGTGACCTCGGAGCCGAGGAACGACACCGTCTCGCCGAACCAGAAGCGCAAGAAATCGGGGTTGCGCCACAGGCCCGAAAGTCGCTCGCGCATCACGCCCCTTGTGAAGAAACAGCGAGGAAGCGCAGCCAGAGGTGGCCGCCAGCCTCGCCCCCACCCCTACTCCGCTCGCGCACGTCAAGCCCCGCCTGGCCGAGCAGGGCGGCTGCCTCGTCCGGCGAATAGCGAGCGAAGAAGCGGTCCACAGGTCCATAGGGGCTTGGCTCCCACACCTCGCCCTCGCCCTCCTGCAACCCCAGCACGAGCGCGCCGCCCGGCGTCAGCACGCGCCGCATCTCTCCGAGGGCAACCGGAGCCTCCGATTTAGGCAGGTGCAGCAGCGAGGCCATGCACCACACACCCTGAAAACACTGAGTGGGAAACGCCAACTTACGCATGTCCATTTGGGCGAGAGGGCCGCGCACCCTGGCCTGCGCCTGCGCGAGCATCCCGGCAGACAGGTCCGCGCCCACCACCGCGATGCCTTGCGCCTCCATCCAGGCCATATCGCGGCCGGCGCCGCACCCCAGGTCGAGCACAAGCCCGCGTGGTCCCACAAAGCGCAGAAAGCTCTGACCAAGCTCGACCAGGCCGGGGCGCATGTCGCGGTTCCTGGCCGCGTACTCAGCCGCGATGCGATCGTAGGCTGCCTGGATGCGCTTGTTTGTCACAGCTCCAGACCTATGTCCGGCTCGGAGGCTATTAGCGCGGCGGCCCTGACGGCGGCTTTGCCACGGTGGCTGATCCTGTTCTTCTCGTCGAGGTCCAGTTCGGACAGGTGGTGGCCATCGGGCAACTCGAATACAGGGTCATAGCCGAAGCCGCCAGTGCCACGCGGCTCGTGGGCGATGTGCCCTTGCGCGATGCCTTCCACTATGTCCTCCTCGCCTTCCGGGTCAATGAGGGCTATCACACACCGGAAGCGGGCCGTGCGTTTATCGTCGGGCACGTCTTTGAGCCGCTCCAGAAGAAGGCGGTTGCGCTCCTCGGCGCTTGTGTTCGGGCCGGCCCATCGGTTGCTATACACCCCTGGCTCACCGCCCAGCGCATCCACCTCCAGACCGCTGTCGTCGCCCATCACCCACCACCGCTCCGCACGCGCCTCCGGCGGCAGCGCCTCGTAATAGGCCCTGGCTTTGAGGAGGGCGTTCTCGGCCATCGTGTCGCCTGTCTCGGCCACCTCTCTCCATATCTCCGCCTCGTTGGGCGACACCAATCGCAGCCCCGGCACGCGGTCGAACATGCGCTTATATTCCCTCAGCTTTCCAGGATTGGTAGTGGCTGCCAGTACGATGGGCATGTGTCATCTCCTACACGTGGGTCAATGGGTCAGTGGGTTCGTAACCTTGTATGATATTACACGTTGATTGTACATGAGAGCATGCCGACAGGCAATTAGGGGTCAGGGGTTTAGGGTCGGGAGAACTTATGCAAAAAGACAGAGGCAGCAGGCTAACAGAAATAGCGGACGAATTTCGCGCTATTGCTACCAACGGGCTACACTGGGCAGACAACGAGTACGACAAGGCCCGCTATGATAAAGTGCTCTCGTTGGCCGCAGAGCTACTGAGTATGAGTGACACCAGAAATGCCGACGAAATCGAGCGCGTCTTTCGGGGCGACCTCGAAATCCGCACGCCCTTTGTTGGCGTGGACGCCGCCATATTCGACGAGGACGGCAAGATATTGCTCGTGCAGAGGGCCGACAACGAGAGATGGTGCATGCCCGGAGGGGCTGCGGACGTAGGCGAATCGCCGTCCGAGGCGGCGATAAGAGAGACCTGGGAGGAGACGGGTTTACGTGCGAAGGCGACGCGCCTCATGGGTGTGTATGCCTCGCGGCTCGTGTGGTCGCCCGACGCCGTCCATCTGTACCACCTGGTATTTCTGTGCGAGGTAGAGGGCGGGGAGCTAACCCTTACCAACGAGACGGTCTCATTCGGCTATTTCACCCAGGAGGAGATTGCCGATCTGCCCTTACACCGAGGGCACGGCATTCGCATAGACGACGCTTTTAAGATGCACCGAGGCGAGATTCAAGCGCCTGTATTTCAGTAAGCGGAGAGGAAGCGAAGAGGAAGCTGTCACAGATCGGCTGTGGAGGCCGTTCGCCAATCGGCCCTACAATGCTCGCGCCCGGACTATCGTCCGCAGGTTGTCCAACGGCAGCAGATCGCCGCTATCAGCATCCCGGTAGTACCAATGCTCCCAACCGTTCAGCGCGGGCAGGCCGAGCAGATATGCCCCTACTTTATGGATAGACCCCCTGATGTTACCCGCCACCAGAGTGCCATCCGCCGCCACCTGGGCTGTGCCTTTGGTCTTGTCCAGGTAAAGGGTGTCCCCGGCTTGTAACAGACCGACCTCCAACAAGTTGCCGAAGGGCACGCGCGGAACGTCGCGCTTGCTCCTGGTGGTGAACAGGGCCTCATCGAACGGAGAGGGCACAATCGCGTCAATGCGCTCCTGGGCCATGCGCACGTACTCGGGGTCGCGCTCGATGCCTATCCAGTGACGATGCAACTTCTTGGCGACCGCGCCAGTCGTGCCCGTGCCGAAGAAGGGGTCCAGCACCACGTCGCCGGGGTTGGAGCTAGAGAGGATCACTCTGTACAGCAGCGACTCCGGCTTCTGGGTGGTATGAGCCTTCTCGCCGTTTACCCTTATCCGCTCCGAGCCGTTACATAGGGGCAACTCCCAGTCCGAGCGCATCTGCTTGTCGTCGTTGAGGCTACGCATGGCGTGGTAATTGAAGGTGTACTTCTTCTGCTCCCTCGATTTCTTCGCCCAAATCAGCGTTTCGTGGGCGTTGGTGAAGCGCACTCCCCTGAACTGGGGCATGGGGTTCACCTTTACCCACACGACATCGTTCAACGTCCAGTACCCCAAATCCATCATAATCTTCCCCACCCGGAAGATGTTGTGGTAGCTCCCTATCACCCAGATAGTGCCGATATCCTTCAGCACCCGGCGGCAGGCCGACAGCCACCGTTTGGCAAACTCATCATACGCCTCGAAGTCGTCGAAGCGGTCCCACTCGTCGTCCACCGCGTCTACCCTGGTCATGTTGGGCCGCCAGAGCTGTGTTTGCAGTTGGAGGTTATAGGGGGGGTCGGCGAAGATGAGGTCCACGCTCTTTTCGGGGAGGGAAGATAGAGTCTCGGTGCTATCGCCGAGGAGGATTTGGTCTAAGGGGAGGTGGTTCACTGCTTCTTACCTTTCGACCTGCTTAATTATACGCTAAGAATCAGGGCTGGTGTTTATCTTTTGAGTGCTATTGATAGACTCCGGCATAGGCGAAACCATCTCAGCCGCCTCGCCGGATATATGGGAGCAGACACCCCACCCTTTTAGACGCCCGCGCAACTGGCCGTCAACGTAGTCAACTTCTATCTTGCTGATGGCGCAATTGTGGTAAATACCCTTGATTGTCTCTCGAATTGTGTTGCCAAAGAGGTGGAGCGCCGCCGCTATGAATATACCTCCATGCCCCACGATTACGATGCTTTTATCGGCCTTTCCCCGAACGATTTCTTCCAGCCCTGAGTACAGCCTGTTTTCAAGCATAAACAGATTCTCACCTTGCGGAAAAGGGACGTGCGGTTTACCGTTATACCAATTGCGTATCGTCTCGGCATACAAGCGCCAGTTCTCGTCTGTAGGAGGAAGGTCTTCTAGCGAGCCGACGTTTACTTCTCTGAAGTTCTCCATGACAATCACGGGCAGGCCGGTCGCCTCGCCAATAATCTGGGCCGTCTCTAATGCCCTCTTTAGCGGAGAGGAATATATCTCGTCTATCTCTTTATCGCGGAAGTAGAGGGCGGTCTGTCGCGCCTGCAACACGCCTTTGTCCGTGAGCGGATAGTTCACCTTCTTGTAGGAGAACTCTTTGGTGATGTTTGCCAGGTTTTCGCCATGCCGGACCAGGTACAAGGTGTTCATTGCTGAGATACCGAGCGCATACGTACTACCAGCACCGGCGGTATCTCTTTAAAGTTGAGCCAGGAGAAGGGGCGTTCCGGCTGGCTCTCTTCTCCGAACGCCGGCTCCTCTATGCCATCCATGACCAGACCCGCGCAGAAGAAGGCGCTCAGTATAACATTGAGCGGGCGGTCGAAGTAGTATTGTGGCACCGGCTGGCCTATAATGCCCAGGCCCTTAGCGGGCGTCAGGTTCGCATATTGTGTGACCTTCAGCGCGTATGTGGTGACAATCTCCCCTTCGCGGTCCTCCTCCTCGATTATCCTCTTGATGCCGATGTTGTTGAAGCATGGGTGCGTGAGCGAAAAGACCAAACGACCACCCGGTTTGAGCAGCCGTGGCACGGCTAACGCCAAAGGCTCAATCGTGGTCATGTCCATGATCGCCATGTTGCACACAACCGCATCGAAACGTCCTTCTCCCAGCGCCAAAAGCTGGCCTTCGTCGGCGGCGTCTACTACTCTATACTCGATGCGGTCCGCCCGCTCGGTGGTCCTTTGCCTGGCCCGCTCGATGAAAACCTCGCTAAAGTCGGTGGCTACAACATTGGCCCCAAGCTGCGCCATCCTGCGGGCGAATACCCCGTTGCCGCACGCTATCTCCAGCACAAGCTCGCCTGGACGCAGTTGCAGCAGCCGCTCGGAGGACGGGCCGACCAGCATTCTTTGGAAGGCGTTCCCCTCGCCCATGCGGTCGTCCCAGAAAGCGGCGTTCTGGTTCCAGAGGGACTGTACTTCTTTGTTCAGATCCATTCTCATCCTCTCAATTCATAAAGGCTTTACTGCCTCAAATAGGCCGCTATCTTTGGTTATGCGTATAGCGCCGTCGCGGTCCAACTCTCGCCTCACATATTGGGTAAGCGCCTCCAGCTTGCCGGGCGTGAGGGCTGGGGTGACCGACATGGAGAGGATGTAGGCTATCAAGGGTTCGGCTTCGGTAATCGCCAGGGCATCCTCATAGCGGCGTAGCGTTACTTGCGGGAACCAGGGAGACATCTGGGCAGCGCCGTTTTCAAGAGTAAAACCCTTGCTCGCAGAGCTCACCCGTACTGGACTGTCGGCGAATTTATCTACCATTTGGTCTAGCTCTCGCAGATGGGCCTTGCCTAACATGGCAGCGTACAAGCGTCCACCTGGCCGCAGCACCTTACGGATTTCCGAGAAAGCCATTGCCCTATCAAGCACGTGGTAGAGCATGAAGTTGGCGATCACTGCGTCAAAGCGCCTGTCCTCGAACGGGATGGATTGGGCGTCCAGTACCCTAAACTTGAAGCGGCTGCTGCTCTCACTCAGGTTGCTCCTGGCATCGTCCAGCATACCAGGCGAGAAGTCGGATAGGGTAATATCCCACGCATCAGGGATACGCTCCAGATTCTTAACCCACAGCGTTGCAGGCCCGCAGCCTAGCTCAAGAATATGACTCCTCAAGGGAAGTTGGAAATGATCGAATATCCAGGCGTGGATGCCCTGCTTATTAGCGCTAAACAGTTCGTGCAGCCGGATGCGGGCGTTGAGGTTAGAGGCGTCTTTATATTGCTGTTCACGCAAGTAGCGGGCCTCTTGCATCGTTTTACTCCCTATCTTCTGGCAGATGGCTCAACTTCTCATCTAGCCATACGAGGAAGTCACCGGGTGTTCCGATTGGAAAGGGCACTGCCTGGTGTGACTCGGTATTGTTCAGGAAGTGCTTCTGGTCAAGAGTGACGAAGTAATCTATGTCCGCATCCCAGGCAGCACCTAGTGCCTGGGCATCTGCTAAATAGCCTAGCAGGTTTTCGTTTCTTTCGACGGTCTGTGCAGAGGCCGATGACACAACACGCACCCCACTCCTATCAAGCAAGATGGTTAGGACCCCTAGAAGCTCGGGTGC
>JBBSGN010000027.1:0-11901 GCA_038254085.1 Chloroflexia bacterium
ATTCCCGAAGGGAGGGGCTTGCATGGACGACCAGACGGTCAATGACAATGCGGACAAAGAGAAGAAAGAGGGAGCGGTCTACGATTTGGATCAGGGGCCTCATGTGGGCTTCATCACCTCAGCCGAGTTCGAGGACCGCGTACACCTGGAGATGCACCAACGACAGCACCCACACGACCGGGCGCATGTAGACTTGAGCCAGGAAGAATACACGCCCCAAGAAGTGGCGCGCATGATGGGCACTAGCCTGGAAGTGGTCATGCACGCCATCTGGAACGGCAACCTCAAGGCCGAGCGCAAAGGTCGCAACGTAGTGTGCATCCAGCACACCGATGTCGTAGACTGGCTGCGCCGCCGAGGACCAGGGGTCTAGCGAATTATGAATTATGAATTATGAATTGTAGCAGTTAATTCATAATTCATAATTCCCGGAGGGAGAGGGTTGAGCAGGGACCGCAGCCCAAGTACGCGACAGTACGATACGCCTACGGAGAGGCGTGGTTATCTGGTGCCCGGCCAGGGGTATGTGCCCGCGCAAGCGCCTGTTGAACATGGACATGGGCGCGTGCAAAGTGCGGCAGTAAGTGAGGAGAGCGATTACCGCCACCACCCTCTGCACCACCACTACCGCAAGCGGATGCGGGGGGTACGGGTGCGGTGGTTTGGGAGCGGCTTCACGTTGGGGCTGTTGGCGGGCGTGCTGCTGACGTTGATAGTGTCGGCGGTGGTGGTGGCAAGGATACCGTCGGTCATACAGGGCTTTACCGGCCAACCCGATGTGGCGGTGGTGATTGGCGAGGGCTATCTTAATCGGGAGGCAGAGAGCAGGATAAAGGGCTCATACCAAACCGGCGTATCCGGCCTCACTCTCACCGGTCTACAAATTGACCTTACCCCCGGCAACCGCATGGATTTGCAGCCAACTTTCAATGTGTCTGCTGGCCTCGTAAACCTTAATGTCAACGCCAAAGTAAAGAACCAACTGAGCGTGAAGGACGGCCAATTAGCCATCAATACGGTCGGCGACCCCCAGCTAGGCGACCTAAACCTGCCTCTCGAAGTCCTCCCCTTCGACCTGAAGAGCGAGGTGGACCAGGCCGTTGATAAAGTCAACAACGACCTGCTAATCTCCGAGATAAACAAGTCGCTCCAAGCAGGCTTCGGCGGCTCCGACTTCGCAGTGCAGGGCGTGACTACCGACGACAGCGGACTGACGATAAGGTTGGAGCATCGGTAGAACCGACAGTTGAACCGCCAAGACGCCAAGGACACCGAGGTTGTATTGTCTCTTGGTGTTCTTGGCGGGTGCCCGTTGATAATGGGCGGCTGGCGGTTCAATAAACGCGTTAAAGGCTAAAACACCTCTTCCGGCCAGTCCAGCATCAGAGCACGCACCCTCTCCCCGGCCTCTGCGCGCTCGGTGCGTTCATCTATAATCAATAGGGCGTTGGCGCGGGACATGGAAGTGAGGATACCGGAGCCTTGCTCGCCGGTGGTGCGGGCTGTGTACTCATCACCTTCACGGGTAACGATACCGCGCATATAGTGTTCCCTGCCGCCGCGGTTGTCGAGCGGTTCGAGAGCGCGGGCCTCTAGTATAGGCCGGAAGATACGTTGCTTGCCGAGCATTTTCATCACGGCGGGGCGGCCAAAAAGCTCCATGCTCACCATGCTCGACACCGGGTTGCCGGGCAGTCCCAGGAAGGGGATATTGGCCTCTCCTAATCGCCCAAAGGCGAGCGGCTTGCCCGGCTTCACCCTCACCCGCCACATCGCCACCTGGCCCATAGACATCAGCACATCCTTCACAATATCATAATCGCCAACCGACACGCCCGCCGAGGTAACGAACAGATCGGGCTGCCAGTTCAATCCCTGCTTGATTTTACTAACCAAGTCCTCGCGGGTGTCGCGGGCGATGCCGAGGTTCAACACCTCAGCGCCCCAGGACTTCACCTGCGCGGCCACCGAGTAGCCATTCGTGTTGCGTATCTGGCCGGGGCCTGGCAATTGGTCCACGTCCACCAGCTCGTCGCCAGTCGCCAGCACGACCACTCGCGGGCGACGATGCGCCAGCACCTGTGATTTACCCACCGAGGCCAGCACGCCCACTTCGGCGGGCCTGATCAGCGTGCCCGCCCGCAGTACCGTTTCGCCTCGGCGCACGTCCTCGCCCGCCCTGCGGATGTTGTCGCCCCGCTTCACACCTTTGTAAACTAGCACATCACCTCCAACAACGGAGGGTGTGGCGCGGGCGTCTTGCGGCAAGAGCGCGGGCGTATCGAGCGCCTTTCCTTCGCTTGTGTCCTCGAAGCGCACCACCGCATCAGCGCCTGGCGGCACGGGCGCGCCGGTCATTATGCGAAAAGCTGTGCCCGGTTCCACGCGGTCGCCCGGCCCAGGTGCTCCACCCGCGGGCAGATAGCCGGTCACTTTGAGGCGGGCAGGTCCATTGTCGCTGGTTGCCGTATCGCCGGCACGCACCGCGTATCCGTCCATAGACGAATTGTCGAACGAAGGGATGGCTATATCGCTCCGCACGTCCTCGGCCAGCACCAGTCCCAGCGCATCGGTGAAGAGTACGGACACGGGCGGGAGAGGCGCGAAAGAGGCCAGGATGGTCTCGGAGGCTTCCTGGACGCTAATACTGGTTAAAGGAGTATGACTGTTTGCGTTATTCATCGCCGACCTCGGTGTATAAGTCGCCAATAGAGTTTGTAGCATTATAAACTATCCCCAAACGATAAGGCTCTACTTCTCTTGACACAACTCCTGGGCACAACCCGATGTAGTACGCCTTCGTTTTACTACTAGGACCATACGGCTATCGTTCGTCGTACACCAACAGCCGCCTTTATGGTATAATCTTCACAAGTGGAAAAGAGGTCGCTCAGAGAGCTTGGGATACAGCCGCTGTCGCCTCTGATCACCTAGCAAAGGGTCTCCAAATGGACAAAGAAGAGGCACGCGGGCATTCCGTAAAAGCAATTAGCATTATAGCCGACGACCAAGCCAACGACAGGCCGGGGTTCCCTCTCCTTCCCCTCAAAAACGTAGTAGTCTTTCCGCGCACCATCGTCAATCTCACCATCGCTCGCCCCGCCTCATTGCAGGCTCTCAACACCGCTATGGAGGGCAACCGGCGGCTGGTGGTGGTCGCCCAACGCGCGCCCGACCACGACGAGCCTTCCCCCGAAGACCTGTACGAGGTCGGCACCCTGGTAGAAGTGCGGCAGGCACGCCGCCAGGCCGACCAGTCGTTGCAGGTCGAGGTGGAGGCTCTGCGCCGTGTACGGATCGAGGAGGTAGAGGAAGGCGCTTGCCTCACAGCCGATGTGGAGTACCTGACCGAGAAGGTGAGCCGGGGACGCGAGACCGACGCGTTGATGGGGCATATTGTCGAGCTTTTCGACAAATACGCCTCTCTCAACAACAAGGTGACGCAGGACGCCGCCGAGCATATACGCGCCGCCCGCCAGCCCGGCTATCTGGCCGACCTGCTGGCTGCCCATCTCCTCTCGGACGCCCAGGAGCGCCAGCAAGTGCTGGAAATCACAGACCAGGCCGAGCGATTGGGTCACATGGCGGCGCTTCTTATCAACGCCCTCGATATAGTGGAGACCGAACAGCGGGTGCGCGACAAGGTGCGGGCGTCCCTCGACAAGAACCAACGCGAGTTCTACCTGCGCGAGCAGCTCAAGGCGATACACGACGAGCTTGCCAGCGAAGGCGGCAACGAAATGGCCGAGCTGCGTGAGCGCCTGGAGAGCAAGGGCCTGCCGCCCGACATCCTCCAGCGGTCTCTCAAAGAGTTGAACCGCCTGGAGCGTATGCCGTCGGTGTCTCCCGAAGGCACGGTCCTCCGTAACTATCTCGACTGGGTACTCTCGCTCCCATGGAGCGAGAAGAGCGACGACCGCATTGACCTGCCATTGGCCGAGCAAGTCCTCGAAGAGGATCACTACGGCCTGGCACAGGTAAAAGAGCGCATCCTGGACTTCCTGGCGGTGCGGCAACTGGTCACACGCAAGCGAGCTACGGACGTTTCTGTGGGTGCCGAGGGGGCCGTAGAGGAGGTTCTCGAACCGTCTTTACAAAAATCACCCCAAAAACAGCAGAAGTCGAATCATCAAGGCTCGATACTTTGCTTTGTGGGGCCTCCGGGTGTGGGCAAGACTTCGCTGGGCCAGTCTATCGCAAAGGCTATGGGCCGCGACTTCGTGAGGCTGTCGTTGGGCGGCGTGCATGATGAATCGGAGATACGTGGGCACAGACGCACTTACGTGGGCGCCATGCCGGGGCGCATCATCCAGGCGATGAAGACAGCGGGCAGTTGCAACCCGGTCATGCTCCTTGACGAGGTGGACAAGATGACCGCCGACATGAGGGGCGACCCCACCGCCGCACTGCTTGAGGTGCTTGACCCGGCCCAAAATTACAGTTTCGTGGACCACTATCTCGACGTGCCATACGACCTGTCGGACGCGCTGTTCATTACCACCGCAAACACCCTCTACAACATACCAAGACCCTTGCGCGACCGAATGGAGATAATCGAAATAGGTGGCTACACGGAAGAGGAGAAGGTGCAAATAGCCCGGCGGCACCTTCTGCCCAAGCAACTTGAAGCGCATGGATTGGAGCCAGGCTTTTTGGAGATACCTGACCGCATGTTGCGCGCCATCACAAGCACCCACACACGCGAGGCTGGGGTGCGCGAGTTGGAGCGCAAATTGGCGACTATAAGCCGCAAGGCGGCACGCAAAGTGGTGCAAGGGCGTACCACACGGGTCAGGGTTACTCCACTTAACCTGGAGGAGTTCCTGGGGCAGGCGCGGTATCGCGCCGACGAGGAGAGCAGGCAGGATCAGGTGGGTGTGGCTATGGGCCTGGCGTGGACTGAGCACGGCGGCGAATTGCTGCCCGTCGAGGTGGCCGCCATGCCTGGCCGGGGCAGCCTGATAATAACCGGGCGGCTGGGCGACGTGATGCAAGAATCGGCTCGTGCCGCGCTGACCTTCGCCCGCTCACGCGCTAGCCAACTGAACATTGACCTGGACGCGCTGGAGCATACCGACCTGCACATACACCTGCCTGAGGGCGCTATACCTAAAGACGGGCCTTCGGCGGGCATCACGATGGCGGCGGCGCTAATCTCAGCCGTCACTCGCCGTCCGGTGCGTAGCGACCTGGGCATGACAGGTGAGATTACGTTGACGGGGCGGGTGCTTGCGATTGGTGGCCTGAAAGAGAAAGTGCTGGCCGCCCACCGCGCGGGCATCAAGGCGATAATTGCGCCGGCCGCCAACAAGCCCGATTGGTCGGAATTGCCGCGCCCGGTAAGGCGCGAGATGGAGTTCACCTGGGTCGAGACTATGGATCAGGTTATCGCGTTCGCTCTGCGCGACGCCGAAGCGCAACCCGCCGTGCCGGTGGAAAACGCAGGCGCTAGTGTTGACGTGGGCAACGAACAACCGCGCCTTGACACACAGGACGACGCCATCAACGACCCAATGCCGCTTCCCAATGGCAGCGCCGTCAACCCGACTCCAACCCAGCCCCAGGCCGCCCGCAAGGGCAAAGGCAAAACCGCCCCCACAAACCGCAGCAAACGAGCGGCGAAAGAATTCTAAATTATGAATTCTGAATTATGAGTTATGAATTACACGGCATTACTCTCAATTCATAATTCATAATTTAGAATTCATAATTGACAGCACAGCCTCGCCCTATAAACAGATAGACGCACGAGAGAATAACTACACGCACATTGTCATGTCTGGGGTAAACCCCAGAATGGCGCGCGTCGTCGTGCGCGTACAACCATGAGAGGTAAAAACAATTGAGTATGAACAGAAAACCGCCCTCCCGCGTGTCGCGGGGAGATAGCGGCGACAATAGACGTGGCACACGGGGTGGACAAACCTCCCTACGGAGCCAGCAGGTAGAGCGCGATAGAGCCACAGCCCTGGGCCGTCCGGCTTCCGAGGGCATGGAATGGAAGCGCATGGACCTGCACCTGCACACCCCCGCTTCCAGCGACTACCGCGACCCAGGCATATCATACCTGGATGTATTAAAGAAGGCCGAAGAGCAAGGCCTCCACATGATAGCGTTCGCCGACCACAACAGCGTCAGCGGCTACGCAGCCATGCACCGCGAAATAGAAACGCTGACCCTGCTTGAACGGCTGGGGCGTCTCACCGATGAAGAGCGGACTACACTCGACGAGTACCGCCGCCTTCTTGCGGAGATAGTGGTGCTACCGGGGTTCGAGTTTACGGCCACTTTCGGGTTCCACATCCTGGGCATCTTCCCTGAGAACACATCGGTAAGGAAGCTCGAATACCTGCTCCTCGACCTGAACGTGCCTGAGGAGAAGATGGTGCTGGGCGCGCCGGATGCAGGTTCCACTTCGGACGTGTTGACCGCTTACCAGGCGATCACGGCAGCCGGTGGGCTGGCAATCGCGGCGCACGCCAATTCGTCCAACGGCGTGGCTATGCAGGGCTTCCCCTTCGGCGGGCAGACCAAGATCGCTTACACGCAGGACCCCAACCTGGTCGCCCTGGAAGTTACCGACCTGGAAGGCGCGGGCAGGCGCACCACCGCCTCCTTCTACAACGCCTCCAAGCCTGAATACCCGCGCCGGATGCACCTGATACAGGGGTCGGACGCGCATTCGCTTGACACCGAGCAGTCTGATAGCGCCAACAAGCGCCTCGGCGTGGGCGCTCGCGCCACCGAGATACTGGTGGAGGAGGCATCGTTCGCGGCCCTCAAAGAGATCCTGACCGGCAACGACTTCACGCGCACCCGGCCATCCAGGTCTGCCGGCACGTGGGAATCGTTCGAGAAACTACGCATGGAGGGGCAAAACGTTACCCAATCGTTCCACGAGCGGGCTTTCTCAAAGATGAACCACACCAGGCCCATCCTGCGCGACATCGTGGCGTTTGCCAACACCGAGGGTGGCACAATCTATGTGGGCGTAAACCCCGACACGAACGTGCCGATACATGGCGTAGAGCGGCCCGAAGATGACATGCGGATGCTCAAAGAGGACATGCGCCGCACAATAGAGCCGCCTCTGGACGTGCAATTCGACATCAAGCAGAGTCACGGCAGAGGGGTCATCGTCGTCACGGTTCCAAAGGGCGACGACCAACCCTACGCCTTCACCCCCACTGGGCAGATAATGATCCGCGTCGAAGACGAGAGCGTGATTGCTAGCCGCGATGAAATAGTAGACCTGGTACTGGGCGCGACAGGGGAGTTGCGCGCGCTCCCCACTCCGGCCAGGCAACTACCGCCTGCTAAGGCGGTAGCCGAGACCCCAGCGCCCGCCCAAGCTGTGGCGAGGGGCACGCTACCGCCTCAGCAGACCAGACCCAGCGAAGAGCGCAGGGAGATGCGCACTCTCCAACAGCCGGAGCGCAGACCAGTCCAGGCGCAGTCACAGCAAGCGCCAACCACACCGCCGGCGCAAGCTCCGACCCCTGAGCGCGTCGTGCATTCGCCCTTGCTCGCCAACCTTCCGCCAGAGAAGATAAAGGGCAAAATACAGCCGATGGGTGTCCAGTCCAGCGTCGCGCCGCCCACCAACATCAGCCGTGTGGAACAAGAGGCCGTTCGGGAAAGTACGCCGGTAGGACTGCCTACAGTGCCCCTCTCGCCTGAGCAGGCGCCTGAGAGGGCGCCTGCCCCTTCTAGCCAACAGGAGGCCCCACAGGAGAGGCGCAGAGGCAGGCGAAAGGCCTCTGAAGCGGCAGCCCCACCTGCGGCAGAAGTAGCAGAAAAGCGACCTGAGCCTGTGGCCGTCCAACCCGAAACGACTCAGGCCGAACAGCCCAAGCGCGGGCGCGGACGGCGCAAGGCCACAGAAGCAGAAGCAAGCTTGCCTATGGCCGAGCCTATGGAGGCCACCGTGTCTGCCGAGCACGAGACGCGCGAAGAGATAGTAGAGGCGGAGGCCGAAAAGCCGAAGCGTGGCAGGCGCAGGACGTCAAAGGCGCAGGAGCGGCTGGAGGTAGAAGCGCCTACAGCCTCCGCAGCCGCCAGCGACGCCGGTGCGGAGGCGATCTTGACCGACGCCCAGGTTCAGCCTGGTCCGCAGATACCCGCCGAGGTGCCTGAGCAGGAGAGGGAGCCGGACATTGAAGCGCCTCCCGTCGAGAAGAGGGGCCGTCCGCGCCGCAAGACCGCCGCGCAGAAAGCCGCCGAAGCCGCAGCCGCGAGCAAAACGCCCGCGCAAGTCGAGCCTGCTCCCGTAGAAGCACCGGCAAAAGGCCGGGGCCGGGGTCGGAGCAACAGCCGCCAGAAGAGCGTCGAGGCGCAAAGAGCTACTCCTATAACGACGGTGGAGCCGCCCGAACCGCCTAAGATGGGCGTGGAGATAGTTAGCACCGAGGCGCGCAACGGTATTAATCACCACACCGTGCGCAACTTACAGAATGGACAAGTAGTGCATAACGTCACCCGCCGCTCGGCAAAGCGCCTGTGGCACTATGCCATCCTACAGCACGAGCACGGCGCGCCCGAATTGGCCGAGGTGCTGTGGCACCCCGAAATACCGGTTGGCCTGTGGCGGCAAGAGCTTCGCGCAGGCGTGGTGCGCTACGATCTGGTCAGCCGCTACCCCGACGGCTCGCTCCGCATCTTCTACGGCGTCACCGACGATGGCCTGACCGGACCCTGGCGCGAAGTAGTCCAGGAGGCCGAGCGCGCAAGCTACACCGGGCCGGAAGCGGCGGGCGCATAGCTGCGCGGGTGATGGGTGTCGGGCGTTAACAGGGTTCCTAACACCCATCACCCGCGTGTTATAATACACAAACTTCCGAATGAAAGGCTTTCGCATAATGAAGAAGCGTATACTTACGGGCGACAGGCCGACGGGGCCTTTGCACCTGGGGCACTTTGTAGGGTCGCTGGCTAATCGGGTCAAGTTACAGTACGAATACGACACCTACATCATAATCGCCGACGTGCAGGCGCTCACCGACAACTTCGATGACCCCCAGAAGGTGCGCGATAACATCACCGAAGTGGCTATGGACAATCTGGCGGTGGGCATTGACCCCAACATCGCCACTATCTTCATACAGTCGCTGGTGCCCCAGATAGCCGAATTGACCGCCTTTTACTCGAACCTGGTTACTGTGTCGCGCCTTGAGCGCAATCCCACCACCAAAGACGAAATGCGCGAGAAGGGGATGGAGAACAACGTCACCTATGGCTTCCTCGGCTACCCGGTGTCGCAGGCGGCAGATATAACGGTGGTAAACGCCGACCTGGTGCCGGTGGGCGAGGACCAGAAGCCGCATGTAGAGCTTACGCGGGACATAGTTGCTCGCTTCAACAACGTGTATGGCCCGACCCTGCACGAACCTGAAGCCCTGATCGGCCAGGTGGACAGGTTGCCGGGCCTCGACGGCAAAGCCAAGATGAGCAAGAGCCTCGGCAACGCCATCTTCCTCAAGGACGACGCCAAGACGGTCGAGCGCAAGGTGATGAGCATGTACACCGACCCCACCCGCATCCGCGCTACCGACCCCGGGCACGTCGAGGGCAACCCCGTGTTCGCCTTCCATGACGCCTTCAACCCCAACGCCGAGGAGGTAGAGGAGATGAAGCGTCTGTACCGCGTCGGGGGCATAGGCGACGTGGCGGTCAAGCGCTCCCTGGCGAATGCCCTAAACGACTTCCTCGAACCGATACGGCAGCGCCGTGCCGAGATCGAAGCGCGTCCCGACTACGTGCGCGACGTGCTGATAGAGGGCACCCGCAAAACCAAACAAGTCGGCGAAGAGACCATGCGCCTGGTCCGCCACGCCATGAAGATAGACTACTTTCCGGGAACGGACCTGGAACCGTGAAACGTGATGCGTGATGCGTGAATAACTAAACGCAGAGACACAGAGGACGCAAAGGACCACGCAGAGATTCTATTGTTGTTGTTTCAGACGTCACGCAACGTCGCAATGCCCAATTACTCAGCCCTCACGGACCTGCCTCCTCTCATGCCGCTTTTCCTTAGGAAGAGGCGCATGGGCTTGGCTGCTGTTGAGGAGATTGCGGGCCAACTAGGGGTTGAGCGGTCTCTTTTATTCACGCTGACGCGGGTGCGCGAGGTGCAAGGGATGTATGGGGGCGAGCCTGTCAGCCTCGCGCAGCTTCGTGAGGGCGATCCCTACCGTGCTGTAGACGGTTATTCCGGTCCTCTATCTATCCTCGAAGGCGAGGGCTTGATCGTGAAAGATGGCAACAAGGGCGTTCCCAGCTTTGCCCTCTCTCCTCGCGCCTGGGAGGCCGTAGAACGATTGCACGCTGAGGGTAGGGCGCATGTTGCTCGGCTGCAACCTCTTCCGCAGGTTGACCTAGCAAGGCTCGCGCACCAATTAGAGAGAGCGGTGGACGCAATAGTTGCCGACCCCACGCGTGCCCCTCGGCCCGGCAGCCACTTGATGGGCGCTCTTTCCCTGGAGGTATCCAGGGAAGGTGCGCCCGCGATGGTGCGTATCGAGCAGGCTATATTCGACCTCTGGATGGCGCGGGATGACGCGCACATCAAGGCGTGGCGCGATGCTGATATGGAAGGTCCGCCAATGGATGTCGTGTGGCTTCTCTGGCAGGGCAAGGCGCACACCGTTTCCCAACTACAAGAAGCCTTGCAACACGACCAAACGCCCACCGACCTGGAAAGCAGCCTGCTATTTCTCATCGAGAAGGGCCACGTCACCCGGCACGGCGACGAGGTGCAGCTAACCCCACAGGGCGTGCTAATGCGAGAGGACATAGAGCGGGACACCGACCGCATCTACTTCGCCCCCTGGCCCCACACATCGAACGAAGGCGAGTGGGTGCGAGAGAAGATGCGGGAGATGGTGGACGAGTTGCCTGCCCCCGTGCCGCCCACACCGTAACATTACCCACGCACATCACAGGATAGCTCAACGGCAAGTGGCTCAACCAGACCTACAACCAAACGCCCAAGGCAAGCCCCCAATCCCCACTGGCTTGCCCATTTGACCGCACAGCCGCAAAAGAGAGAGTTGTCCACACTTTTGGTGTGTAAAACCTTGTTCGCAAAGGCTAAGGTTTTGATGGTAAACTCCTAGTGCGACCATTTCGCCCGATTATTTCCAATAACTCGTGTAACGAATGGATATCAAACACATGGACTTCCTGGACTCTTTTGAAAGCATCCTTAGTGTATCCGCCGAGGATTTCGAAATCGAACTCAGTGGTCCTGGCTTAGCGCCATGGTCAGATTTCTTATTGAACCCTCGACGCTTACGTGGTAGCGATTTTCTGATGCGTTGGTCTCAAGGAGTTTGGAGCGAAGAGCGGTTGGTCCAAGCGGTGAATGAATCTGAGAGGTACTTTGCCCTGCCTTATGGACCTAGTGGGACCGCCCCAGATGACGACGTTAGGGCATTCGAACTTTACTTCGAACGGTTGGAGAAAGCTGGTCTAGGCAAGGCGAAGCGGCCCGACCTGCTTGTTTTCCGAGCATTGGATAGACAGCGCGTTGAGGCCCTTGTCGAGCAACTCGGGGGCGTTCAGGAACTCCCGTTTACACTGGAAGGAGATATGCGCGAACTGCTCTCTCTAGCTCTTATCGCGATAGAATGCGAAAACAGTCTCTGGAAAGCATCTCAAATGCCCGATTATGGAAAGGAGATGAAACCTCAGAAACGTCTGGGTGGGCAGTTAGGGATGAAGAAGACCGCAGTTTTGCCCACTATTATCAAGGAAGAAGACCGCACACCTTTAGCCCAATGGCAAGAACATGCTGAGATACCGATCCATATTTGGCATGTTTTCTATGAGATGGCCTTTGGGATTGCTTTGGATGCTGCACAGGCTCTCATTGAAAGCGGCCAAATACAGGGGACTGAG
>JBBSGN010000028.1:0-11771 GCA_038254085.1 Chloroflexia bacterium
AGCGTTAGCTGTGTGGACGCCACCTTTGCTACGCGTTGAGCGGGCCACCGCCTGCTGTGCTTCTGTGTCCGCCTGGTTGTTCGTCTGCGTATCCAGCTTCTTCTCCTTTCTTTCTGGGTGATAGGTGATGGTTACTTATCGCGTTTCATTCCATGCCCTATTACCCGACACACGTCACCCACAACGCACAACTACATTTTAAGGCGAGGATCAAGAGCGTCACGGAGAGCATCGCCCATGAAATTGATAGAGAGCACCGTAAGGAGGACAAGCAATCCTGGGAACAGGATCAAATAGCCCCTTATCTCCTTAGTCGGGTTGATCTCCGTAATGTGCCAACTGTACTCCTGCGCCCCTTGCAACAGGTTGCCCCAGGATGGTGTGGGTGGCTGTATGCCCAGCCCCAAAAATGACAGGAACGACTCGGTGATAATAAAGTCACCCACAGCCAACGTTGACGACACTATGATAGGGGCAATCGAGTTGGGCATGAGGTGGCGCAAGATGATGCGGCGATTGGAGGCCCCAAGCGCTCGCGTGGCCTCTATGAAGTCGAGGGAGCGCAGCGATAAGATAGACCCCCTCACCAACCGGCTCAACCCCAGCCAGCCGAACAGAGTGAGCACCAGGATAATAGTGGCAACCGTGCCCAGCCCCTTGCCGAATATGCTGTCCATGATGCCCGAAGCATCAAGCATCTTGGAGAGCACCAGCAATATAGGCAGAGTGGGCAAAGAGAGCATGAGGTCCACGAAGCGCATGAGGATAGTGTCCACCCAACCCCCATAGAAGCCGGAGAGCGCCCCCACTACCGAGCCTATCACTATTACAAGAGCGGTAGTGAGCAGCCCCACCGTGAGGGAGATGCGACCGGCATAGAACAGGCGGGTAAGGTTGTCCCTCCCCACCTCGTCGGTGCCCAGCCAGTGGGTCTGCCCGCTCAGAATGCTAGGAGCGCCAGCAGGCAAGAAGTCCTCTACCGCACCCACATCGTCTACTTGGAACGAAGTTAGCATAGGCACGACAATCACCGAGGCCACGAGCAATATAAGGGTGACCAGACCGATGAGGCCCAACCTGTGCTTGCGAAATCGTTTCCAAGTTACGGCTAGCTGGCTGGCTTCGGCTGGGGCTAGCCTGTCTATCTGGCTCTGGCTTTGCCCCCCCTGGCTTTGACCCTGGCTTTGCCCTTGTGCTACTGTTGCCATTGCTTTGCTCCTTTTGTTTTTGCTATGCTCTTGCTTTTACCTTTTACCTTTTGCTACGGGCTGCCTATCGCCTTCTGCCTTCTGCCTTCTGCCTACTACTGGTCAGTGGTCCCCGTCAGTAGCCACTCTACGATCTACGAATAATGTATCCTGGGGTCAGCCACCGCGTATAGGACATCGGCCAATATATTGGACAGAATAATGGTGGTAGTAACAATGAGCAGGAAGCCCATTATCAGCGGTATGTCTAGCTGCTGCACCGATTGGAAGAAGAGTTGGCCCATGCCTGAGTAGTTGAAGATGGTCTCTGTGGCGATAGCCCCCGTAACCAGGAAGGGCAATGACAGCGTAACCACCGTGATCACCGGGATGAGGGCGTTTCGCAGGGCGTGGCGCAATATGACCACTCGCTGCGACAGTCCCTTAGCCCAGGCTGTCCGCACGTAATCCTGCCTCAGCACCTCTAGCATGGAGCCGCGCACGAACCTCGAATACTGGGCAATATTGACGAATGACAGCACGGTGACAGGCAGCACCAGGTGGTAAATGCGGTTGATGAGGTTGCCGTCTTGGTGAACGTCGTATGGGTCGCCGGGCGGCAGATAAGGGAGCCAATCCCAGTGGTTTTGGGTATGCCACTGTTTGGGAAGGACCGCCAGGAATATGATGAGCATCAGCCCTAGCCAGAAGGTGGGCATGGACAGACCTATGAACGAGAAGGTAGTGACCGCGTAATCTAGGCGGGAGTATTGTCTTATGGCCGAGATTATTCCTATAGGGAATGCAATCAGAATGGACAGCAGCAGCGATGTGCTGGTGAGGGCGAGGGTATTGCCAATACGCCCCCCAATCATCGCCATCACGCCCAGACCCTTGGCTATATTCACCGACTTGCCAAAGTCGCCGGTCAGTATGCCCGAACCCTGTATATGAACAGGACCTATATTGAGGTTTATCCCCTTGGGCACCACCTGGTCATGCTCGTCAAGGTCGGTGGTCTCGGTGGGGTCGAACAGCCAGGCCAGGTAGTTAAGGGGGTACGGCTTGTCCAGCTTGTAACGGTGGATCATCTGATCCAGGAAGTATCTGGATATTTTGAGATTAGGGTTCTGTCTCAACTGGTCTATCTGGTCTCTGGGGCCACCGGGTGTGATAATCAGTATGCTGTAAATGACGAAGGTCGCCAGCGCCAGCACTATGAACCCCTGTATGAACCGCCTTATTAGATATGTTGTCATCGCGTACTCTCCTTCTATTCGTGCCGCATGATGAAGCGTGTAACTTGCCCATAATCATTAAAGCAAAGCTAGGTGGCAGATGTAAGTGATAAGTGACACCCTGAGCGCCACAAAAAGTGACAGGAAAAGTGACATAGAGAGCGAGCACGCGCAATGGCAGTCTTCTTGCTATCTATCTTAGGCTATAATGTCGTGAATTAGCTAATTCAATTCATAATTGATAATTCCCGGAGGGAAAGTACAAAATGGAAAACCGTTTCACAGCGATTTTTGAGCAGGAAGACAACTGGTGGATCGGGTACGTTGAGGAGCTACCCGGAGCTAACACCCAGGGGGCGACCCTTGATGAAGCGCGAGAAAACCTGCGGGAAGCCGTTGCTCTGGTCCTTGAGGCTAATCGCGAATTGGCCGAGCGCGAACTTCTAGGCAAGGATATTGTGAAAGAAGATCTGGTAATTCTTATCTGATAGATGGATATACTCAACGACAAACAACTGCAAATACGCGCCGACGAGCAGGCGCTCCTCCAGGCGCTCCAGGCCGCTATTGTGCCGCTGGAGCCTGCCCAGGCCGACCTTGATGCTCTGCGTCAGGCCGAGGCCGACCTCGAAGAGCTTTTCCTGCTGGTGGTGGTGGGTGAGTTCAACGCGGGCAAGTCGGCTTTCATAAACGCTCTGCTTGGCGAGGAAGTCTTGCCCGAAGGGGTCACGCCTACCACCGCCACCATCAACCTGCTCCGGTACGGCCCCCGCGCCACCGAGACCCAGGTGGCCGATTTCGTCACCGAGCGCACCTACCCCGCCGAGTTCTTACGCGACATCAGCATCGTGGACACGCCCGGCACCAACGCCATCATAAGGCGGCACGAAGAGCTTACCCGCACCTTCGTGCCCCGCTCAGACCTGGTGCTGTTCGTCACGTCAACCGACCGCCCCTTCACCGAGTCCGTGCGCGGTTTCATGGTGACGATACGCGAGTGGGGCAAGAAGATCGTGCTGGTGCTCAATAAGATTGACCTCCTGCAAAGCCAGGAAGAGCTAGATCGCGTGCTGCGCTTCATAGAGGAGAACAGCGTAGCCCTGCTCGGCCAGAAGCCGGAGATTTTTCCCGTGTCGGCTCGGCTCGCCAAAAAAGCCCGCGCCACGCAAGACCTCGCGCAGCGCGACAGCCTGTTCAAGGCCAGCCGTATGGACCGCCTGGAAAAATACATCTTCTCTACGCTCGACGAGGCCGGGCGTATACGCCTCAAGCTGTCTACGCCGCTGGGGGTGGCCGGGCGCATGACCGGCAAGTACCGCGAGGTTGCCCGCGACCGCATGGCCGTGCTGGCCGAGGACTTCCGCACGGTCGAGAACATCGAGGCGCAACTAGCCTTGTATAAGCAGGACATGGAGCGCGAGTTTGCCGCCCGCATCTCGCAGATCGAGAACATCATCTACGAGCTAAAAGAGCGCGGGGACGCTTTCTTCGATGAGACATTGCGTGTAACTCGCATCCGCGACCTGCTCAACTCTAAGAAGATAGAGAGCGAGTTCCAGGAGACGGTGCTGGCCGATACCTCGCGCCGCATAGACGACGCCACCAACGGCTTGATAGACTGGATGGTGGACCAGGACCTACGGATGTGGCAGTCGGTGACCGATTACCTGAATCGTCGCCGGCAGGTGGGCGTGGGGTCGCGCATGGACGAGCATATAATCGGCAGCGTAGGCGGCCAATTCGCCTACAACCGCCAGGAACTGCTTGGCTCGGTGGTACAAAAGGCACGCAAGGTGGTCGAGAGCTACGACCGCAAAGAGGAAGCGACGGTGCTGGCCCAGGATATGCGTAGCGCGGTCGGGCATCTGATCGTGGCAGGCAGCGTAGCCACGTTGGGCGTACTGGTAACTATCGCTGTAACAAGCGCCTTCATAGACATCACGGGCATCACTGCTGCCCTCGTATCGGGCGCGATTGGCCTCTTTATCCTCCCATACCGCAAGCGCAAGGCCCAGGAAGAGTTCCGCGAGCGCACCCAGGAGCTACGCGAGAAGCTAGTTAGCGCCATGACCGAGCAGTTCCACGTCGAGCTTGCTCACTCGATCCAGCGCATCCACGAGGCCATCGCCCCCTACACTCGCTTCGTGCGCCTGGAACAAGAGCGCGTAAGCGGGGCCGACGCCCACCTGGCCGAACTAGATACCCGCATGGCCGAGTTACGTGGGCAAATTGAGACGATTGGTAGATAGGGCGCAAGAGTAAGGACGTAAGCGTTCACACCTGCAGAAAAACTCACCGCAGAGGAACGCAGAGGAACGCAGAGGAACGCTGAGAAAACAATAGAATCTCTGCGTACTCTGCGCCTCTGCGGTGAGTTTATCGCTCTCCTTACCCCTACTCTGAACGCCTACATAGGGGCGCACCTTTGACAAACAGCCTTGTAAGAGGGTAATATCCCTGTATGCCCCCGATATTGCAGCGCGTTTTACCCCAGAGGTCCCCTCTACCTGAGCAGCCCGACCTCGACCGCCGTCCTTTTGCTTACGGACCTGCCGATGCCACACAGGCTTGCCTACTGATACATGGGTTCAGCGGTAGTCCAACCGAAATGCAGGGCCTCGGTCTTTATCTGGCTAAGAATGGGGTGCGCGTCGAGGGGGTCCGGCTGGCCGGGCACGGCACAGAGCCGGAAGAGTTGCGCAGCGTCACCTGGTGCGACTGGCTCACCTCGGCTGCCGAAGGGCTTGAGCGACTGAGCGCCGGTGGGCGCACCGTGACCATAATAGGCTTCTCGATGGGTGGCCTGCTTGGTCTGCACCTGTGCCAGGCCCACTCGCCGCTTGTGAAGGGCATGGTCACTATCTCTTCGCCCATCTACTTTCAGGACCAGCGCATACACCTGATCCCGGTCGTGCGCCACGTCATACGCTGGCATCGCGTGAAACGCCCCAGCCACAACACCGACCCCGAAGCCCACACCCGCTACCACTCGTACCGCCGCTATCCCCTGGTGGCCGTGGACCACTTGCTCAATCTGATGCGCGTCACTCGCAAGCTATTACCCCGTGTGCATACCCCTGCCCTTATTATGCAGGGGATGCGCGACAGAGTGGTTGACCCTCGGAGCGCCCTGTACATTTACAACCACATAGGGTCGCCAAAGAAAGAGCTTGTCTGGTGGCCCAACAGCGGTCACGGCGTAATCTTCGACTCCGAGCGCGAAGAAGTGTGGCACAAAGTGCTGCACTTCGTGAATTATGAATTACCCTAATCAACTCATAATTCATAATTAGCGTAAGTTCGGCCTTTCCACGTTACGCCTTTGCCTGCCAGGAGGCGGAGGAACGAATAGAGGAGCAGCACGGCGAAGATGGCCGTGCCGACGGGCTGGGTGAAGGTCCAGCCGAGAGGCAGGCCGAGTATCTTGTCCACCCGGCGGCGGTACACCAGCGGCAAGGTAATGCCCCATGCGGTCAGCCCGGTTGTCCAGGCGGCGGCTACGCGGTCGTCGGTCTGGTGACTCTTGTTGGCTCTGCGCCAGGCACGGACGGACCAGGCGATCATCAGGTAGGGAAGGGCGGCCAGCGAGAAAACGCCCGCGAACGAGAAGACGCCTTGCGCCGGGTTCTCTCGGAACGACAGCACGACGTTCTTGCTCCACCCCTGCCACACCTCGGCGAAGTTGGTGTACATCCGCACGCTCATCAGATCGCGTCCATCCGCCAGGAAGAGCCGGTGGCCGTCACCTTTCACCGCCTTGCTGAGCTCAAGGTCCTCGGCTATCTTGTCCTTTACCCGCGCCGTCCCGCCCACTGCATCGTAGACCTCTCGCCTGATTAGCATGTACTGGCCGTTGGCGATAGCCACCTTGCTGATAGGGTCGTTCACTTTGGCAGGAGGGTACAGCGTGAAAATCCCCTCGAAAGCAACCGGCATCAGCAGCTTCTCGGCGAGGCTGCCCAACTCAGCGCATGGGAGGATACTGAGCAAATCAATGTCGTGAGCTAGAGCAAAGGCCATCGAAGACGAGAGCGACAACGGCTGATGCACGGTATCGGCGTCCGTAAACAAGAGCCATTCGCCCTTCGCCGCCTGCGCGCCCTGCTGCATGGCGTGGGGCTTGCCCAGCCATCCTTCGTTCCGGGGTAGCTCAACCCCGTGCACGACCTCGAGCCGATTGTCTCGCTGCGACCACTCGGCCAGGATGCGTGGCGTGGCATCCTCCGACTGGTCGTCCACGACTATCACTTCATAGTTGGGATAATACTGCCTGAGTAAGCTGGGCAGCAGGCGGGGCAGGTTGCGCTCTTCGTTGCGCGCGGGCACTATGATGGAGACGAAAGGCCACTCGCCCTCACCCGGTGGCGGGCTACTGAGCGCGTCCACCGGCGGCATCTCCACAGGCTCATCCAGCCCCCCAAAGCTGGCTATGGAGGCAGAGGCAGTGGCAGCGGTCAACGCGCCCAACCCTAAAAAGCGCAGGGTGTTGTCTCTCTTTGGCATTCGTTCTTAGGGAAACGTAAAACGTAAAACGTGAAGCGTAAGAGGCTTCCTTGTTACGTTTCACGTTTTACGTTTCACGCCGCTTGCAGCATCACCAGCCGGTTAGCGCCGGATAGCTTGGCGGCTTTGAGGGCGCGCTCGGCCAGGGCGATTAGCTGCGGTTCCCAGGTGCCTTCACCCGGTCGCTGGGACGGTTGCCAGTAGGCGATGCCAATCGAAGCGGTCAGCCTAATCGGGCCAGAGGAGCCGCGATTGAAGAAGTTGTGGTCGGCCACGGCGTCGCGGAGGCGGTTGGCGGCCACCTGCGCCCCCTGCGCGTCGGTGTCTGTTAGGAGCGCCAGGAACTCATCGTCGCGGTAGCGGGCCACGATGTCACTGGCGCGCAGGGTGCGGGTGACTATATGCGCCATGTCGCGTAACACCCCATCACCTACCAGGTGTCCCCAGGCGTCGTTCACCGCATCGAACTTATCTATATCAACCAGCAGGCACGACAAGGGGTAACTGCGGCGCGACGACCGCTTTATCTCCTCTTCAACCCGTATCATGGCGTATCGCCTGTTGAACAGGCCGGTCAGTGGATCGTGCAACCGCTCGGCGGACAGGCGGGCATTCTCGATAAGCAGCGCCCCTTGCAGGCTCCTGGTTTGTAGGGCCGCGTCCAGGCGCAGTTTGAGGTCTGCGTCGCTTATCTTGGAGGCTGCCGATTCGAGGGTGTTAGCTTCTTCATCGCGTTCTGCCAACCGGACGACAGGTATACCCCAACTGTTGAGTTGAGCCTGTAGGTCGCTCCACCCCTTGCCCTGCGCGTGTTGTCCCAACGCCAGAATAACATCGGGTGGCGTGGCCGATACTATGGCGGCTGCCGATTCGTAGTCATCGGCCAGCCGCGCTGTGTAACCGAGGGACATGAGGCGGCTACGCATCTCGCGCTGGCTTGCCGGGTCGGGGTCCACCACCAGCACCATCGCCGTCTGGGAGCCGACCGAGAAAGGTACAACCATAAATGACACCTCTTTCCATATGGGGCCTACTACAAGTTACAAGTCCGCTCTCGCCCCTTCCTCTTTATTTTAGACTAAAGTATAGCGTATTCCAATAACACCTAATTCCTATTCCGCGTCTCCGTTAGTCCTGATTGGGGGTTGGTAATCGGTGGTCGGTGGTCGGCAAGACGCGGCTCATTACCGGCAAACTCGCCCTTGTCATTCCGAGTGAAACGAGGAATCAGTTGGGGATAGTAGGATGTTTGGGTAGAGGAGAAGTGCTAGCCAAGTATGTACTGAGGATAGTGATTCCTCACGTCGTTCGGAATGACAAGGGCGAGTGGGTTCGTCCTTCGCCGACTTCGCGATTTTAGGATGACCACCGACTACCGACTACCAATCCCGACACCGGGCACTCATAGCACCTGCGCGCTTCGCAATAGAGCTTATAGAGGTGCATCAGCCCTTGCTGCCGCCTGGCTCCATTGATCGCTTTCTTGCGGTGCGGGCCGATAGCCTCGCCTATCATGGCCCTGGTGATCTTGTTGTCGGCCAACTTGGGGTAGCTCGTGTACACGGCCAGGGCGGTCTCGCGCAGGTCGGGCCTGTCGTTTCGCTCGGCGTGAGCCACCAGGAGCGGCAGCAAGATATTCACGGCTATATCAGAAGCCCGTGAGTTGCCAACCAGGGCTATCTCTTCTTTGCCCGCCTCTGCGCCCGCGTCAGCGCCGCCTATATCGCGCCCGAAATCTGCGTGCGAGGCCCAGTACCCCTCTCCAGACACGGTAAGCGTTTGGGTCCACCGCTTCGCCAATTCATCAGGTAGCCCATAAGCCGAGTTGAGGAATGGCCCCAGCATACCACCAGGCTCCCACAGCAGTCGCGCCAGTAGACGGGCGGCGGCGGCCAGCCTGCGAGCCGGAGAGTTGGCGGGCCGTACCCTGTCTATATTCCAGCCGCTCGCTACCAATCCATCCGGCGACAACCCCAGGATGGGGGCGTAAGCCTGCCACAGCCTCTCTACGTCATCGGCGTATTGAGCCGACAGCCAATCGAGCGGGCTCAGGTCCGGGCGCTGCGACGGGAGGAAGCCGCCCGCCCCCAGAAACATGCTCTCTAGCAGGGTTGCTCGCTCACCCCGATCCTCGCTGAACGGCAAGGTGAGCAGTTGGCTGATCGGGAGGGCGGTGGCAAGAGCGCGCATCGGCTCGCGGTTGGCCGAGTAGCCGAGGCTGTCCATCAAACCATGATAAAAGACCTCGTCCGCCGAGCCGAGCGCGTCCAGGTCGGCCTCCATGATAGCGGCTTTGGCAAGTAAGCGCGCGTCGCCCGCTGCGTCTATCCGCGCGACAAGCTCCTCTAGAGGCCAGTGCTGGGTGCGCTGCCAGCACGGCTCTTCGGACAGCGCGCCGAGGTTGGCGACCAGGGGCGTTACTTTCTGAAGCAGTTCGCCTGTCGGCATGGTGATATAGTCGGCCAGTACGAGCGTGGGCACGCTCACTCCGTCGGCCTGTGTGACTGGGCGGGCGGCATTGGGCCACAGCACCACGTGAAGGGCCACGCCTGTTGTAGCGCGGGTCTTCGTGGTGCCCGTGCGCCCACCAGTCGGCGCATCGCAGGTGCATCTCCACCGACCCGGTGACGAGCCTGGGGTTGTCCTCGCCCAGCGAGAGCATGGCCCCCTCGAAGTCCGGCCCGCTCCCCGCCGTCCACCGCCCCCGGTAGACGACCGCCGCCGGCCTCCCTTCGCAATCCCACATCGGTCCGCGCAACGGTGCTTGCTCGTTCCAGATGGCGGCGAGGACGGCCTCGTTTATCTCTTTGGTTGGGGGAAGGGCATCGTTAGTTTGGGGTGGGATGCACATTTATATAAGCCTATCTTAAGAACCACAAAGACACCAAGGACACAAAGTCTACTTACTCCAATAATCAGCAACACTCGCGTCGGCCACTGTCGGCACGGTCTTCAGGATGGTCTCACCGGCGCTTACCATCGCTTGCTCCACGATGTGCTTGACCTCCTCGGCCTGGTCGGCGCGGGCTTCTACTACGATCTCGTCATGCACAGTGTTGACTGTGCGGGCGTCCCAGTCTTTGAGGGCGTTACGCAGATTGATGAGGGCCAGCTTGGTCATGTCGGCGTTCGAGTTATGCACGATCATGCCGTTCGCCATGAACCGCCCGGTCTCGCTGTTGACCACATCGTACATGTCCACGTATTCATCGGTAACTTCAACCGATTCGACGAGGTTAGCTATGCCGTACTGAGGGCTGATACGCTCCCATCGCTCGGCGGTGATTTGCAGGGCCTTCTGCTGCTTGATCGGATTGATGAAGCCAACTTTGTCGCAGAAGATCGGCATGTCCCTCTTAAGGACCCGCAGATTAATTCTGTAATTCTTATTTCTGTAAACATTAATTCTGCTTCTGATGCCGAGTAGTAAAAGCGCCTCCTGGACCTCCCTGGCCCAATCCAGGTGCTTATCGCCCTGCCCAAACGTTAACAAGGCCCCATCAGGGTGAACGGTCCCGTCGCCATCGAACAGTCCTCGGAGATAGGCTGCAAGGAGGCTGCTGTCGCGCCAGGCGAACGCGGGAATGCTTTCCTTGATCCTTGCTGAAACGAGTTGGTCGTGTAAACCCTTCGCGCCGAGCGTCAGCTTGTGTAGCCTCCTGGGTTGGGTAGGGGTGACGCGGACGCTGTGGTGGACGTGTCCCCAATGCTCGGTAGTAGATAGCAAAGGCTGTAGAATGTCTTCCTCGTGCTCGGCAATCAGTAAGCTAACAGTATTATTCTTAGCCAGGCTACCATCCGAAGCCACCCGCCCCAGCCACTCGCCTAGCCCATTCAGGTCGGTCATGCTCGTCAGACAGGCAGGGCTCGCGTTGTGGGCCATGCCTGGCACAGCTACAGGTATATCGAGAGGATATGGCCACTCGATTGGGTTGCTATTTAATGCGACTCTGTTCTGCGCTCGTATTTCAGCCGGGGTTTTCCACTTCCAGACCCACTTATAGCCGTTGTTGCAAGCCACCCAGAACTTGTGGTCGGGGCTGCACTCAATGTAATGTCCCCCGCGCAAGGTCATACGGACCAGCCGCTTCTTGCCGCTTGCCGCTACGGCGGCTTTGACGAAGCGGTGGCCGTCCCATACTTCGACATCCTGACCGCACATCTCACGGATAGATACGTAACCTTTACCTTTGACCAAAATGCGCGCGTTTCTGTTAAGGCATCCTTGAATTGGTGAGTTCTTCCCCTGCCGCTCAATCGAGGCTATCTGCTTGCGCCATTCGTCCTCATTCGCTCGCTTGAGGCTTTCGTCGGGCAGATTGTAGAATCGCTTGCGGCCAATAGGCGTGGCACTGTAGCCGAGCCGCACCGAGTCTTTGGCCGCCTTGTCGAGCCACTTTTGTACGCCTGGATACGCTTTGAAGTAGCGGGCTATAAGCTCCTTCGCTTCGTCCAGACTTACACCCAGGCGAGGGGCCAGTCCGCCCGGACCCATGCCGTAGGCAAGCCCAAAGTTGATCGCCTTGGCCGCCGAGCGTTGCGCCTTCTGCACTTCCTCTAACGGCACGCCGAACATCTGCGAGGCGGTCAGCGCATGCAGGTCGCCGCCGGAGCGGAAGGCGGTCACAAAACCTTCGTCGCCGGATAGTTCGGCAAGTATTCGAAGCTCCGCCTGCGAGTAATCGGAAGTCACCAGCTTGTACCCCTCAGCCGCCACGAAGCATTTGCGAAAGTCGGAGGTGGCCGGTATTTGTTGGATATTTGGTTTGGTGCATGAAAAACGGCCCGTGTCGGCCCCATACTGGTTGAAGTCGGGGTGGACGCGCCCGGTCTTGGGGTTGAT
>JBBSGN010000029.1:0-11665 GCA_038254085.1 Chloroflexia bacterium
AGCGTCCAGGATGCGCCCATAAACGCGCTTCTTCGGCTCGCGGGCGTAACCCTTCCAGTAGAGGAGGACGACACCCGCTTGCTCGTCGTAGGCCGCTTGGCTGACCGCCGAAGGGATGTCGCGGGCCACCTTCACGATGCGCTCCACCCGCACGCGCCGGTCCCCGATTTCCACTTCGGGCGGCAGAAAATCGAGCAGAGCACGATAAGAGCGCGCCATATCGAGGCCGGTGGTGAGGGATTGCCCGACCGGCACTTCCACTACGCCCAACACCACCACGCGAGGATAGCCGTAGGCGGTGGGGAGATTGGGAAACGACGAAGAAGATGGCCCTGACGCGAGCATAACGGCAAGCCGGAGCATGTCGTCTGCCACGCCCAGGTTCAGCATAGGCACCAGCACCGTTGTTGGGGCCAGTTGGTTGGGCACGCTGTCGCTTGTCGCGCTGAGGTGCCCGTGTTGTAACGTTATGCTCATAGTTGTCAGGTCCTCGCCATTGAGTACCTGGGAACCCGTGATATGCGATACGTGAGTAGTAATTCACGCATCACATATCACCCACTAGGTCTTCTCGGTCAATTTGCGTGTGTCAAACGCCAGTTTCTTTCTGCCTGCCGCGCTCATTTGGCCTCCAGTTTCGAGGAGGTGGGCCTCCTTCTCGGCGGCCTGGGCCCGTTCGGTCTCGCCCATGCTCAGGAGGCGGGTGGCGACGGCGCGCAGGTTGCGGGTGGCGCCGGTTACGTCGCCCGCCATGCTGGCTTGCAGAGCGCGGGTTTGCAGCTTGAATGTGGTGGCCTTCTCCACGCTATTCATTACTCTGGGGTTGCCGGGACCTTTGCCCGCGCCGTCAGCAAATGTTGCTACAAGGTCGAGGGCCGTGTCGCTCTCGGTTGGGGTCTGCCCGTTCGTGGTCGCGGTCTCATACTGAAGCAAAAGATGGGCCAATCTGTACTGGCCGGGCTTGCGGGGCGGCAGCACCACCTCGAAAAGAAGGGTTTGCCCGCTCGATTGCTCGTCTCCGAGCGGCAGGGTGAGGCTGGTGGCCGAGCCGTCGGTCTGAGGCTGTGCCGAAGCTCTCGCGCCGCCTTGTGCTGCGGTCCGCCCCGCCTCACCGCCGGGCCACAGCATAGCTATGATAGGCGCGACCCGGTAGACGGTGCGTACCGACACCCCACCCGCCGGGTTGAAGGTGAGGCGAAGGTTGCGGGCAGTGGTGGCCTGCATTGCCCGCAGTGTGTCCTCGAAGGTCTGGGAGATCTCTTCGGGCCTGGCGATGTAATCGGCCTGGCCTCCGCTCTGTGTGGCTATCGCGTCCAAAAGCTCGATGCTCCAATCTTCGTCGGCCCCTACGCCGAGGGCGGTGATCGGTATGCCCTGCGCGCCCGCCTGGGCTGCCAGTTCGCGGCAACGGTCGGCGTCGCCCCAGGTCTGGCCGTCAGTAAGCAATACGATGCGAGATACAGTGCCCGGCCTGCGCCCTTTCATCGCTTCGTCCAGGCCCACAAGGAGGCCCTTGCTCATAGCGGTGCCGCCCGCCTCTCTTATGTCGTCTGTTTGTGCGTGGAGAGCCTTGCGGTCGGTTGCTTGCGTGCTGGGCACGATGGGGTGTACTTCGTCGTCGAACAGGGTGATGGCGATGCTGTCCTGGGCGCTGAGGTGGTCTATCACCCAGCCGACCGCCTTCTTAAGGTTCTGTAGTTTAGCCCCGGCCATGGAGCCGGACGTATCGAGCACCAGGCTGATGTTCAGCGGCGCTGTCGCGGTGGATTGCGTAACTCCGTCTTCGGCCCCTTGCTCGGTTACATCCACCAGCAAATAAGCCAGGCTGGTCTGATCGCCTGCGGGCATTGGGTCGTGGTTCCAGGTGGCTGTGAGGTCAAGTTTTGAGGGCATTGCGCGTTACTCCTCGCCCAGCGCCACTACGCGCATGAACACGGCGCTGATGTTGTCTTCGCCGCCCGCTTCGTTGGCCCTGTCTATAAGGGCGTCGCAGATGGCCTGGGGATCGCCGGTTTCCTGGGAGGCTATGATGCTGGCAATGACGGGGTCGCGCACGAAGTCCCACAGGCCGTCCGAGCATAGGAGGAGGCCGTCGCCTGGTTGGAGGCGGTAGGTAAATATGTCCACCTCGTTCTCGGTAAGGCGGGGATCGCCTAAAGCGCGGTAGATTTCGTTGCGGCGCGGGTGGGTATAAATGTCTTCTGGGGCGATCTGCCCGGCGGCCACCAGTTGTGCGACCAGGGAATGGTCGCGGGTGATGGGGGAAAGATGGCCGTCGTGCCAGGCGTACACGCGGCTGTCGCCCACGCTTGCCACCGACACCTGGTTGCCCACCACAAGGGCCGATACGATGGTGGTGCCCAGGTCGGAATGGCGCTCGTGGGCCAGGTCGGATATGCGACGATTGGCTTCCAGCACGGCGTGTTGCAGTAGCCCGGCGCAGGTCGCGGCGTCGCGGGCCACCGGGTCACCAGCCACCAGGGAACTTACCAGCGACGAGTTTATCACCGCACCAACCGTGCGGGCGGCTATCGAGGAGGCCACTTCGCCGCTCTGGTGCCCACCCATACCGTCGGCCACCACATACAAGCCGACCGGCAGGGTGCCTTCGTGCTCCAGCACAGTGGCTTCGAGGGTGAGAACGCTGTCCTCGTTTATCTGGCGCACCCGCCCGATGTCGGAGGCCCGCCCGCTCCACAGTTGCAGGTTGGTGAGCGGCTTACTTGCCTCGTATAATTCTTGCAGCGCCTGGGCGAAAGCCTCGGCTGTAGGATAAACGCCCTCGCGCGCCCTGATCAACACGGTGGTGGGTGTGAGGCGATTACCCAAAGGGCCGGTAACTTTATCGGCGGCTACCATTGCGGCGTGCTCGTTTGTGGCATGTCCGTTTTGTGGGGTTTCGGTGGGGGTGTTGGTTGTTGGCGTACCCTCGTCACGCACCGCCAGGTACCATCGCTCAAGCTCGGTGGCGAGTTTGTGTACGTCAGACATCCGGGCCGACTCTGTTTCCTGGTCGCCGAGGTCAGCGGAAGCAATATGGCAGGCGGAGGGATCAATCAACAGGAGGCGGTCGCCCGGCTGCACCAGCAGGTTGTCCAGCTTCATGTCGCACCCGACGATTCCTTCGGCGTGCAGGCGAGCCAGCAATTCGGCTGCCTGCGACATCCAGGCAAGGGTCTGTTCCTCTCCAGGGTCCTCGGCAATCGCCAGGTGTCCGGATGGCCCTGCGTAGGCCGCGTCGGACTCGGTGCCTGGCAACCATGAAGAGAGCGGGCGGCCATAGACTTCTTCCCAGACCACATATGCGCGCCCTTCTTCGGGAGACTGCAACGTATCGTACACCTGGGGCAAGCCCGGCACCGAATTGTCCAGGATTGCCAACGGAAGGGGCATGGTCGCCCGCTCTCTTCCTGGCGGTTGGTCTGCGGGCATGGGGAACTCTTGCAGGCGATAACGGCGGCCCGTCAATTGAGCGCCGCACTCGACGCAGTATGTATCGCCTTGCAGTGAGCTGTCCGAGCCGCAAGCCCAACACCGGCGGTAGCCTTGCAGGTCCACGACGCGATATATGTTTGTGCCGTTCTCGCTGCCGATTAGCGAATCTACCTGGTATCTCGTGCCCACCAGGTTCCCCTCGGATAGAGGAGGCATTGCCTGGTCGCCAAGTTCGGGTAGGGGTATTGTGGCTGTCCCCTGGTTGTCGGTAACATCGGCAACGGCTGCCAGCGGCTCGGTGGCCGCGCCGGTAGACTGATCTGCGTTTTCGGTGGAGCTCTCCTGAGTGGGAACTTCGTGGACCTCTACATTGTTAGGGGAAGCAACCTCTACAGAAGAAGCAGAGACGGCGTCCGGTGCCCCAGCAGAGGTTTCAACTTCGGCTTCTGTTTCCCCGGCACGGTTCTTTACTGGCTCTTTAGGCATTCGGCATGGACCTCGTGAGTCCTCTCTAAGTGAGAGATAGTGGTAGAGTGGTGTGGTAGGCTAAATATAGCACAAGGTTGGGGTGGGTTGCAAAGTGGTGGAGAAGGACGGATAGAGCCGTGCATTGGTTGCTAAAGGTAAAGGACGACCGACTACCGACTACTGCCCCGTCGGGAAGGTCTCCGGCACCTCGCCTTTTTCCCAGGTGGAGGTGCGGTCGAGCGGTTCGAGGGCGCGCGTGTCGTCAATATGGATCACGGCGTCGAATTGGGCAGGCAGGTGGGCGAAGAAGTAGTGGCTGAGTCGCTCGGTCTGCGGCATGTAGATCACGCCGATAGCCCGCTCAAGGCGCGGCTCGCTCAGACCCCGCGTCGCCTGGCCGTCATTGCCCGTAAAGAGCATGAAGCGAGACAGCCCTACGTCGTGGAACAGCCCTTCGTAGCTGCCCGCCATGCCGGGGCGGACGCGTTTGCGCTCGGCGGGCGCGTCCCAGTCGGAGGCCGCCGTAACGGTGCCGGTGTAGGTGGTGAAGCCGATGTTTACCGTCTCCCCGCCGTGCCGCTCGCGCACAAGTTGGCCGATGTTTAGCTCGCCGCGCTCTCCCATCTGGGTGGCGCGCGCGTCGCCGAGGTGGGAGTTGTGCGCCCACACGACCGCCTTGGTCTTTTCCGCGCCTGCGGTCCGGTCCAGGTGATCCACCAGCGCATCGAGGGTGTTCGCCATGTGGCGGTCGCGCAGGTTCCACGAAGAGACCCGCCCACTGAACATGGTGCGGTAGTACTCTTCGGCATCCTTCACCAAGCGGGCATTCTGCTCGGCGTAAAAGAACTCATCTTCGGCCACGCGGCCATCGCGCTGCGCGTATTCGGTGGCGCGGCGCTCTAGCTCGACCAGTTGGTTCACCGCCTCGTCCTCGCACGTCTGCGTGAGGCCGAAGCTGGCGGCGTAGCCGTATGCCTGGGTATCTTCGCCGAAGTTCTCGAAGCAGGAATAGCGGTAGCGCGCTCGTTTGGCCGCTTCCGGGTCCACCTTGTCGAGATAACCCAGCACCGCTTCCATTGAGGTATACATACTGTAGAGATCGAGGCCATAGAAGCCTGCTTTGTGCGCGCCGGCAGGCAACGAGTCGTTACGTTCGCGCAACCAGCCGATGAAGTCAAGCACCACAGTGTTGCGCCACATCCACATGGGGAAGCGCCTGAAGCCGGAGAGCGACTCGATGGCGGTGGCCCCATCTCCCAGGCCGCGCACGTAACGGTTGATGCGATATGTGTCGGGCCAGTCGGCTTCGACGGCCACGGCGCTAAAGCCTTTCTCGCGGATCAGGCGCTTGGTGATCTCGGCCCGCTCGCGGTAGAACTCGTGCGTGCCGTGGCTGGCCTCGCCAATCAGCACGAAGCGCGCATCACCGATCTTCTCGATCAGCGGGTCATAGTCGCTGGCTACTCCCTCAAGCCGGTACGCGCTCTGCCGTATGCTGCTGACCAAAATGTTGTCTTGTCCGTTCGGCATTCGCATGGTGGTTGCGCTCCTTGTTAATTGACGACCGACGACCGACGACCGTCGGTCGTCGGTCGTCAATCATCACCCGTTATACACACTTGTATCGTCCTGTGGGTGCGTCACGATGCGCCCATTCTCCCAGGCTTCCCGGACATCGTTGCTTGCGTCGTTCCAGGCTACGTTGGGGTAGCGGTTTTCCCAGTCGCGGCGTAATTCAGGCTCGACAAAGCCCCAGTTGCGCCCGCCGTACTGCGGGTTGTTGGCCGCTTCCCAGCCGTAGCGATAGAGCGGCTCGTAGTCCTCCCAGCGTCCGCCGGTGTTCCCGTAGCGTTGCTGCCAGGCGTTGCGGTAACGAGGCGCTTCATTTTGCCAATTGGTCGTGCCGTAGGCGGTTCCTATGGTCGTGCCCTGGTTAGTTGTACCTCGGATATTGGAAGCTGCGGCTGGGCGGGTTGTGGCGTCGTAAGCCCCATAGCGTCGCAGGATTTCGAGCGCCTTTTCCTGGCGGCCATCGGCCCGCACTGTGACGATAGTGCGCCCTGCCTCGAACTCGCTCTGATAGTAACGAGCTTCGTTTTCGGGCACGCCAACGTCGGTGAGAGCGCCCAGAATGCCGCCTGCTGCCGCACCGATGGCCGCCCCACCCAGGGCCGAGGCCAGGATACCGCCCGCAAGCACCGGACCAAATCCAGGAATCAGCAGAGCCGCCCCCGCGCCCAGGACGCCGCCGATTACGCCGCCGCTAACCGCGCCTGTTGCTACGTCGGCTCCTACGTTGCCGGCCCTTGCAACCGTCGCATTAGTCTGGTCAGCGCCGGGCTGGCGCACGGCATAACCTATCTGGTCCATGTTGAATCCAGCGCGCTCCAACTCCGACACGGCGCGATCTGCATTCTCGCGGTTGCTGAATACACCTACTACTGAACGTGTGTTTGTGGTTGCCATTGTTTTCTCCTTTCACTCATATGCTCTTGTTATCGCGTGGGGCACCGGGGGAGTGGTGTTTTGCCGTCCGGTCCGGGCTGAGTGTCTCTACTGATTTTCCCGCAAAATCTGTGCCAGATAGGGGCGAATGACGAAGCCGTTACCCATCTTTCGTCTTTCGTTCCCTGGTTAGCCCCCGATTATTGGTGGAACCATCGCTCATCGCTGAATTGACATGCCCACGCCTATGGCGTATCATATTAATGGCGCACTATACCGTGTGCGTTGTGCGATATTATCAGGCTAGGTAACACAGGGCATGAGCGCAGCTAACCTCAAAGTGGGTGATAGAGGGGTGGTTGCCCACGAAGTCGAAGGCTCCCCTCGCACGTCAAATGGTCTCACCGAAGGCCAGGATGCCGCGCGCCCCGCACCTGGCGAAGACGATCACCAGTCCCAACACCCCACAAGCCAAACACCCGCAAGCGGGTACCCGAACACCCGCAAGCGGGTACCCGAAATCCAAAATACCCCAGACACTCTTCTCAAGACAGTACGCGCCTACAACCCCGAAGCTAACCTTGACGCCCTAAAAGCTGCATACCATTTCGCTGAGGAGGCCCACGAAGGCCAAAAGCGTGGCACGGGCGAGCCGTATATAGCCCACCCCCTGGCGGTGGCCGTGATTCTGGCCGAGATGCGCCTCGATTTGGAGACGTTGCAGGCCGCCCTCCTCCACGATGTTATTGAGGACACCCCCGCCACTTACGAAGACATAAACAGCCTCTTTGGGCCGACGGTGGCCCGCCTGGTGGAAGGCGTGACCAAGCTGGGGGCCATACCGAGACTGCGCGCGCGCCCAGATGGGGCCGACAAAGGCGACAAAGGCCAGCGGGACGCGCACCACCAGCAGGCCGAGAACCTGCGTAAGATGTTCCTGGCGATGTTCGACGACCCCCGCGTGGTGCTGATCAAGCTGGCCGACCGCCTGCATAACATGAGGACTTTACACGGCATCGCGCCCGAAAAGCAGGAGCGCATAGCCACCCAGACGATGGAGATATACGCTCCCCTCGCTAACCGCCTCGGCATGTGGCAGATGAAGGGCGAGCTTGAAGACCTCGCCTTCTCATACCTCAACCCTGAGCGGTACAGCGAACTGGTGGAGATGCTCAAAGAGACCAAAGTCTCCCGCGACCGCTACCTCAAGCGCATCGTTGACACCTTGCAAAAGACGCTGGGCGAAGCGGGCATTGAGGCGTCCATAAAGGGGCGGGTAAAGCACGTCTATTCGCTGTGGCAGAAGATGCAGCGCAAGCGCCAGCCGATAGAGCATATCTACGACGTGCTGGCCGTGCGTATCATTGTCGATTCGATAAAGGATTGCTACGCGGCGCTTGGCATCATACATTCCTTGTGGCCGCCTATTCCGGGCGAGTTCGATGATTATATTGGCCGGCCAAAGGAGTCGATGTACCAGTCGCTCCATACGGCTGTGTGGGCGCTCGACAATAAGCCGATGGAGATACAGATACGCACTCAGGAGATGCACGAGACCGCCGAGTACGGCATCGCGGCCCATTGGCGCTATAAGGAGCACCGAGGTGGCAAGCGCGACCTGGGGTACGAGCAGAAAGTGGCCTGGCTGCGCCGCCTGATGAGTTGGCGCGACGAGGTGGAGAGCGCGCAAGACTTTGTCGATTCGCTGAAGAGCGATGTGTTCCAGGAGCATATATATGTCTTTACTCCGCAGGGCGATATTATTGAGCTGCCCAAGGGGGCCACGCCGATAGACTTCGCGTATCGCATCCACACCGACCTGGGAAGCCAGGTGGGCGGCGCGAAGGTGAACAACAAGATTGTGCCCCTCGACACTCCGCTGGAGAGCGGCGCGGTAGTCAAGATCATCAAAGACAAGAACCGCACCGGCCCGTCCCGCGACTGGCTGCAATCGGACCGCTTCATTAAAACGGCCACCGCCAGGCAGAAAGTACGCCAATACTTCCGCAAGCAGAGGCGCGAGGAGAAGATAGCCCAGGGCCGCTCGATACTCGACCAGACCCTCAAGCACCTGGGGCTGAACCACGTGTCGCACGCCGACGTGCTGGATTATTTCCCGCGCTTTCACAATCTGGACGAGTTCCTGGAGGCTATAGGCAACACCGACATCAGCCCGCAAAACATAACGTCTAAACTGGGCGAGCACCGCCAGGAAGAGTTGCTGCTCCCGGAGAGCGACGTGCCGACTGTGCCGGTGCCGACTACGCCGGCCAGCACGCCCACACCGACCACCATGCAGGTGGGCGACCTGGGCGGTTTCTTGACCACGCTGGGGCGCTGCTGCAAGCCGATGCCGGGTGACGAGATCATCGGGTACACAACGCGGGGGCGAGGGATAACCGTTCATAGAGCCGATTGCTCCAACCTGGCCTCCGTGCATGACACGGGCCGCTTGGTGCGGGTGTCTTGGGACGGGGGCAAGGGGATGAGCACGCGGTTTCCTGCGGGCGTGCGCGTCGAGGCGCTGGACCGCGTGGGCTTACTCAAAGACGTGACCACCACGCTGGCGGACGACCGGGTGAACCTGTTGGGCGTGCATACGCACAAGAAGCCCGGCTCGGCCACCACCACGCTGCTCATGACGCTGGAAGTGACTGGCGTCGAGCAAATGTACCAAATCATGGACCGCATATCCGCTGTGCGCGGCGTCTACGAAGTGCAAAGGGACACGGGCGGGGAATTATGAATTGTTGATGTTGACGGTCGAGACGGCCGACAAAGCTGACAACTGCATTCATAATTCATAATTCCCCGAAGGGAGAGGTATGCCGGAGAGAGAGGCCTTTCATATTGGGCCGTTTCATATAGGGAGCTTGATCATTGACATACCTGTTTACTGGTATGGCATTGTCATCATGCTCGGGGTGGTGGTCGCGTCGTATCTGGCGTACCGAGAGGCAAAGCGGCGGAGCGAAGACCCTGAGAACGTGTGGCAGATGTTCCCCTGGGTGTTGGTGGCTGGCATTGTGGGGGCGCGATTGGGGTGGGTGCTATCCGAGCTTGATCACATCAAGAGCCTGGGGGACGTTATCGCTATTCGGAGCGGCGGTCTGAGCATACAGGGTTCGGTGATAGGTGGGGGGCTGGCGGTCATAATCTACTGTCGCCAGAACCATCTGTCGTTCTTCAAGTGGGCCGACATTATCGTGCCTGGAGTGGCGCTGGCACAGGCTATAGGCCGGTGGGGCAACTTCTTCAACCAGGAAGCGTTTGGCAGCAAGACCACGTTGCCCTGGGGCATCCCGATCAGCGTGCAACGCCAGAGGGAAGTGGGCGGGCCGGATTTCCCGGTTGACCCCAATGCCCGCTTCCACCCTACCTTCGCCTACGAGATGGTCTGGGATTTGCTCAACTTCGGCTTGCTGATGTGGCTGGGCAGGCAGAAGCGTTTTAAGCTGTTGCAGGGCGACCTGCTTTGGGCCTATCTGATAGTCTATTCTATCGGGCGCATGATCATCGAGCAGATACGGGTGGACAGCGCCACTGTGGGCGGCTTCAAGACGCCGCAGCTTGTGGCCTTGCTTACTATCGTGTTCGCCCTCGTGATGATAGCAATTCGCCACCGCCCCGGCAGCAACGTGCCACTCGCCGAGGTGAACCTGCCTGAAGGCGCTCATGCCCAGGCTGCCGGGCGGGTATCCCGCGTGCGACGGGTGCCCGCCTTCGCGCCCAGAGGCAGCGATGCAGAGAGAGACGCGACCGTAGCCCAGACCGAAAGCTAAAGATGAGAATGTTCTCAAAGCCCTAGGCTGGTTAGAGCTAACCAGCCTATAGCAGCGCCACAAACTCGCCTATGCTGGTCCCAGCCTGCCGGACTATAGCCCTCAACGTGCCTGTATCAAGCTCTTTATGATCAGGCACGACAACTTGCGCGAAGGGCTTGTCTCGGCGGAGAATTATGTGGCTTCCTTCTTGGCGCTTCACGCGGAAATCTGTTTTCTCCAGGGCTTTAACGCACTCCCGACCCGATATTCTCGGCAGGTTGCTCATATTGCGACTAGAAGTGTTTCGAATCGCTCTTCGGGAACAGGCAAACCGTCTTCTTGCAGGGCTGCGATATATCCTTGAATGGCTTCTTTAATATTTATTATGGCCTCCTCTTTGGTCTTACCTTGGCTGATGCAACCAGGTAGACTCGGGCATTCCGCCACCCAGTAGCCATCTTCTCCGGGATAGATAATCACCTGCCTCATTGTGGCCTAACCCTCCTTTTCCTCGTACTGCTTCTTGATAGCCGCCATTACGCTGGGGTCGGCCAGGGTGGTGGTGTCGCCGAGGACGCGGCCTTCGGCTATATCGCGCAACAAGCGGCGCATGATCTTGGCCGAGCGGGTCTTGGGCAGTTCTGAAGTGAAGTAGATGCGGTCGGGCTTGGCGATAGCGCCGATCTTCTCTCCGACGTGCTGCCGGAGCGTCTCGACCAGCGCCTGGTCGCCCTGTATGCCCGCCCTGGGGGTGACGAATGCCACCACGCCCTGCCCCTTCACCTCGTGCGACACGCCTACGACGGCTGCTTCGGCCACCGAGGGGTGGCTCACCAGCGCGCTCTCTAGCTCCATCGTGCCGAGGCGATGGCCCGCCACGTTTAACACGTCGTCCACGCGGCCCATGAGCCAGAAGTAGCCGTCCTCGCCCTGGCGTGCGCCGTCGCCGGTGAAGTAGATGTCGTGCTTGTCGCCGAAGCGCGACCAGTATTGCTCGATATAACGCTGGTCGTCGCCCCAGATGGTGCGAAGCATCGAGGGCCAGGGCTGCTTTATCACCAGCAGGCCACCCGAACCACTGCCCGGTTGCACAGGCTGGCCGTCTTCGCCCACGACCTGGGCCGCGATGCCGGGGAAGGTGAGGGTGGCGCTGCCCGGCTTGGTCGGCACGATGCCTGGCAGGGGCGTGATCAGGATAGCGCCTGTCTCGGTTTGCCACCAGGTGTCAACTATCGGGCAGCGTTCGTGGCCGATGTTGATGTTGTACCATATCCAGGCTTCGGGGTTGATCGGCTCGCCCACCGTGCCCAGCAGTCGCAAAGACGACAGATCGCACTGCTCTGGGTATTGGCTGCCCCAGCGCATGAAGGTGCGTATGGCTGTGGGGGCGGTATACAGAATAGTCACCTTGTGCCGCTCGATGATGCGCCAGAAGCGGTCTTTGTCGGGATAGTCGGGCGTGCCTTCGTACATGACGGCGGTCACGCCGTTAGAGAGGGGGCCGTACACCAGATAGGAATGGCCTGTCACCCAGCCGACATCAGCGGTACACC
>JBBSGN010000030.1:0-11584 GCA_038254085.1 Chloroflexia bacterium
CTCACCTTACGCAGCCAACTCATTGGATGGTAGACTAAAAGCATGACGAACAAAGAATTGCTTGATCTGTACACGGATTACCTGATTAGCTCCTTTGGGCAGACTACAGGCACGGGGTTGAGTACGTTGCTGGGAGGGAGCGTCAGCCACGATCGTATCCAACGCTTTCTCAGTGGGCAGGAATTCACCTCCGCTGAACTGTGGCATTTCGTCAAGCCTCATGTGCGAGCCGTTGAACACCCGGATGGGTGCATCATCGTGGACGACAGCATCTCGGAGAAGCCATACACCGATGAGAACGACATCATCGCCTGGCACTACGACCACTCTCAAGGGCGCACGGTCAAAGGGATCAACTTCCTGAGTGCCTTGTACCATATACCCCAACTGGGGGTGTCGTTGCCGGTGGGCTTTCGATTGGTAGCCAAGACTGAGCAGTACGTGGACAAGAAGGACGGCAAAACCAAGCGACGTGATCCGATTAGCAAGAACGAGCATTACCAAGGATTGCTGCGCCAGGCTTGCAAGAACCAGGTGCTCTTCCGTTTCGTGCTCAACGATGTGTGGTACGCCTCGGCGGACAACATGCGCTTCGTCAAGGGTGAGTTGGAGCGGGATTTCATCATGCCTCTCAAGACCAACCGCAAGGTGGCCTTGAGTGAGAGGGACAAGGGGGAAGGTATTTATGTGCGTGTGGACGAGGTGCCAGTGGAAGTGGGCGAGGTGCGGATAGTCTATCTTGAAGGGGTGGACTTCCCTTTGGCGCTGTGTAAGCAACTCTTCGTAAACGAAGATGGTAGCCAAGCCGTCCAGTATCTGGTGTGCTCTGATGTCCAACTCACCTCTGAGCAGATTACCACAATCTACCAGAAACGGTGGAACGTGGAAGAGTACCACAAGTCGCTCAAGCACAACGCTTCTTTGGAAAAGTCGCCTACCCACACGGTGCGTACTCAAACCAATCATCTGTTTGCCTCGTTGTGTGGCTACATCAAGCTTGAATTGTTGAAGTTGTCCAATCATCTGAATCACTTTGCTCTAAAGAGCAGTATCTACTTGCGCGCCTTGCAGGTTGCCTTTGACTCTTTCCGTCAGCTTCAACCTGTTCGCCTCGCTGCGTAAGGTGAGTTATCAGCTTCATGGGTCGTCGGTCGTCCGTCGTCCACCTACCGAGGAGATAGAACGCTGACATGGCGAGTGATATAGACGAACTGGAGCATGAACGGGTACAAGGCCCGTCGAGACTTGGGTGGATAATAGCGGTTGTTGTCGCCGCTATTGTCATAGCCGGCGCGTATATCGTGTTTAGCGGCATATCGGAGGCGGGGCGGATAAAGGCCACTCTGAGCGGGCACGCAGGCCCCGTAACGGAGGTCGAATGGTCGCCTGACGGCAAGCGCCTCGCATCTTCCTCTTACGACAGCACCGTGCGCGTGTGGGATGCGGCAAGCGGCAAGAACACCAACACGTTCCAGGTCAAGGGCCTGGCGAGCAGCGTGGCCTGGTCGCCGGACGGCAAGCGGCTCGTGGTGGGCAGCAACCTCATGCAGATTTGGGACATCGAGAGCGGGCAAGTTATCACGACGTTCACGGGGCCGAGCGAGCCAATAGCAAGTGTCGCCTGGTCGCAGGACGGCAAGGACGTAGCGGGGGCTGCGGGGGGCCTGGTCTATGTGTGGGACGTTGACACGGGCCAGAGCGCGGCCATCTTCAACCGGCACAAAGGCAAGGTAAGCAGCATAGCCTGGTCGCCCAACGGCCAGAGTATCGCGTCCGCCTCCGAGGACGGCACAGTGCGGGTGTGGGACGCGCTTACAACAGGCAACGCCGTAGTGCTTGTCTCGCCGACCGACGGCAGCGTGACCAACGGCCTGGCCTGGTCGCCTGACGGCAAGAGCCTGGCCTGCGCCACCACCAAGACCAAAATCGATATATGGGACATCCCCGGCGGCAAACTCACGCGCGCGCTAGAAGGCCACTCGAACGCCGTAAGCAGCGTCACCTGGTCGCCCGATGGCAAGCTAGTAGCGTCAGGCTCCGCTGATAACACGGTCAAGGTGTGGAATGTCTCAACCGGCCAGAACACGACCACCTACACAGGCCCCTTCTGGGCGTCCAAGCCGGTAGCCGACGTATCCTGGTCCCCCGACGGAAGCACCATTGCCGCCGCTACAAGCACAGATATAAGGCTGTGGAAGGCAAGCCCGTAATGCGAGAAGCGTAAAGCGTAAGGAGTAAGAAATAGCCCCACAAACGTTCCAGAGTTAGGGTAAGGGAGATGTGCCTGTCAGGGGGTTGGCCACAAAGGTCGCCCTCTGGCCGGACGATGAGGATAGAGAGCAACCAACACGAAGAGACAAGGAGAGCCTGCTCAATAGCATTGTCCGCGTCTAACTGCCCACTCAAACTGCCCGATGTCAACCCGTCACTGGCCGACCGGTCTAGGCCGCAGTGGATGTCTGTTCCACCGAGACAATGCCCGTGGCTCCCTGTCCCACACTCGCCAACCGCTGTTGGGGCAGTAACACTGACAGGGAGCCGCCTTGACAGGGGAATGTTAATTGCTATAATGGCTGTTACTTATTATTGCGCCTAACGATCGCGTATAGCGCAGGTTTGGTGATTGGGCAAATCCCGCGAGGGGAGGTGACGCCAACCGCATAATAACTACTCCAAATGGTAAGACTTGTTCCGTGCGGGCGCCCTTTGTTTGCGCGGGCAGGAATCATGAAATGACCCCGCACCGCCGATGATGGGGGTGCGGCAAAGGATAACACCACAGGAGGAAAGGAAGCAATGTTCTCAAAGAAACTTATCGCACTGGCGCTTTTACTGTTGCTGCTGCCCGCACTCGCGGCTTGCGGCACTGAAGTCGCCACCCAGACCCCGGTGCCGCCGGCGGCTACCACTGAGCCTACGGCCATGGTAGCAGAGTCGCCAACCGCTATGGCTGCGGTTTCCCCAACTGCCGAGAACACCCCCACCGAGGAGGTCGCAGGCACAAGCACCACCACCGCGCAGTCACAGACGGCCAGCGCTACCAATACCCTCTATTCAGCCACGCAGTGTGGCAGCGGATACGAGGGCTTGATAAAGAGCATCCAGGCCGTGGACGACGCCACCGTTAAGTTCACCCTCTGCTCGCCCGACCCGGCCTTCCCGTCCAAGATCGCTTTTAGCTCGGTGGGCATCCAGTCGGCCAAGCATCTGCAAGAGACCGGCGGCGGCACACCCGCCCTGCTTGAGCATCCTTTGGGCACCGGCCCATACATGCTCAAAGAGTGGGTGCGCGGCGACCACATGACGTTAGAAGCCAATCCTAACTACTGGGGCACTGCGCCCAAGACCAAACCGGTCATATTCAAGTGGAACTCCGAGGCGGCTGCCCGCTTGACCGCCCTCAAATCGGGCGAGGCCGACGGCATAGACAACCCCGACCCCAACGATTTTGCCTCTATCAAGTCGGATAAGAGCCTCACACTCTACCCACGTGAAGCCCTCAATGTCTTCTACCTGGGTATGAACAACGCCAAGCCGCCGTTGGACAACGAGAAGGTGCGCCAGGCTATCGCTATGGGCATTGACCGCCAGGCCATCGTCACCAAGTTCTACCCGGCAGGCTCGACCGTTGCCGATTACTTTACGCCGTGCGCCATCCCCGGTGGTTGCGTGGGCGACAAGTGGTACGGTTATGACCAGGCTGCCGCCAAGAAGATGCTGGCTGACGCCGGCTTCCCCAATGGCTTCAACATCAAGCTCTCTTACCGCGATGTAGTGCGTAGCTATCTGCCCGCGCCCGGTAAAGTGGCCGAAGAGATACAGGCACAGTTGAAGCAGTTGGGCATCAACGCCACAATTGACGTGCAGGAATCGGGCACCTTCCTCGACAACGCCTCCAAGGGCAACCTTGAACTACACCTCCTCGGTTGGGGCGCTGACTATCCCGACCAGACCGACTTCCTGGACTACCACTTCGGCAAGGGCGCAAGCGATCAGTTCGGCAAGAAGTTCTCCGACCTCACCGATGTGTTGGCTAAAGCTGCCTCCCTTGCCGACCAAAGCAAGCGCAACGAGCTGTACGCCCAGGCAAACAACCTGGTCAAGCAACATGTGCCGATGGTCCCTGTCGCTCATGGTGGCTCGGCTACCGTCTACAAGGCGACCGTAAAGGGCGGCCAGGCCAGCCCGCTCGGCAACGAGAGCTTCAAGGAAATAGAGACCGGCAAGGACAACTTCGTGTGGGTGCAGAACGCCGAGCCTCTTAGCCTCTACTGCTCGGACGAGACCGACGGCGAGAGCCTGCGCGCTTGCGAGCAAATCTTCGATCCGCTGCTCAGCTACAAGATCGGCGGCGTAGAAGTCGAGAAGAACGGCGTGGCTTCGGACTACTCGCCTAACGCCGATCTGACCGAGTGGACAATCAAACTGCGCCCCGGCGTTAAGTTCTCGGACGGCACGGCGCTGACGGCCCAGGACGTAGTAGCGACCTACGCCGTTGAGTGGGACGTAGCCAACAAACTACATGTGGGCAACACCGGTAACTTCGACTACTGGACCGGCCTCTTCGGTGCGTTCCTGAACCCGAAGCCTGCCAAGAAGTAGACTTGTATATGAGCTAACTGCCGGTCAAACCGGCGATTAGCCTCGACTATAGACAGATGGGTGGGGCCTCGGCGTCCCACCCATTCACTATCCGTTATTGCGGACGACCACTGACTACCGAACTGATAGCCTAGAGAACCAGAAATGGGACGTTTTCTGCTACGCCGATTGGTGCTTATAATTCCGGTGCTAATCGGAATCATTTTTGTCACCTTTGTGCTGGTGCATTCTATTCCAGGCGACCCTTGCCAGGCCATGCTCGGAGAAAGGGCCACCCCCGAGAAGTGCGCGGCGTTTAGAGACCGCTATGGCCTGAACGACAATATCCTGGTGCAGTTTGCGCGCTACGTAGGCACGCTGGCCTCCGGCGACCTCGGCAGTTCCATTAAGTTTAGCAGGCCGGTAGGCGACATTTTGCTGGAACGCCTGCCCATGACCCTTGAGCTCACTGTAGGCGCAATGATATTTGCTGTGGTTATTGGCATCCCGTTAGGCATCACCTCGGCCTACAAGCACAAGTCGCCCATTGACGCGGCCACTATGGTGGGCGCGAACCTGGGCGTGTCCATGCCAATCTTCTGGCTAGGCCTACTGCTGATCGGGTTCTTCGGCGTAACACTGCACGACACTCCTTTCCAGTTGCCCACCGGCAGCCGGCTGTCGACAAGCATAAGCAGCCCTCCTTCGCTGGCTGTGGCCTGGCACTTGCAAAGCCTTACGGGCTTCCCCAAAGGGGTGCTGACCTTCTTCTCCAATACGGTCACTTTCAACGCCCTTGTAACCGGGCGGTGGAACGTGCTGGGCGATGCGCTCAAGCACCTGATACTCCCGTCTATTGCGTTGGGCACTATCCCGCTTGCTATAATAGCCCGCCTCACGCGCTCAAACCTGTTGGACGTGATGGGCCTCGACTACATACGCACCGCTCGGGCAAAGGGCCTGGGCGAGCGCACAGTGGTCTTTCGACATGCCATGCGTAACGCCATGCTGCCCCTCGTCACTATCATCGGCTTGCAGTTCGGCGGCTTGCTGGGAGGGGCCGTGCTGACCGAGTCAGTATTCGGACTACCGGGCGTCGGCAAGTTTCTGGTCGACTCTATATTTGCGCGAGACTACCCGGTGGTGCAAGGCTTCACCCTGGTAATCGCCCTAATATTCGTCACCGTGAACCTGATAGTGGACATATCATATGCATACCTGGACCCGCGGGTCCGACTCACCTAGAGCAGAAGCTATCTTATAACTATGCAATCAATTGACATAGAAATCCTCGCGCACGAAGAACCGCAACCCGCAGCCGCAAGTCTGTGGCGCGATGCGCTACGCAACTTCCTGCATAATCGCTCAGGCCAGTTGGGGCTGGCTATTGTGGGAGTATTGCTAATTGTGGCGATTTTCGCCCCCATTATCGCCACCCACGACCCCATCGAGTTCCGAGACCCCAACAACCTGATCCGCACGCCTCCCTGTGTTCATCTGCTCGGTTGCCCTAAAGACCAGCCGGAGTACATCTTCGGGCTGGACGGCAACGGGCGCGACCTCTTCAGCCGCGTGGTATATGCAGCGCGGGTCTCGCTCTTCATCGGCCTGTCAACGGTAACGTTCGCCATCGTTATCGGTACACTGCTGGGCGCTGTGGCGGGCACCACAGGCGGCTGGCTAGAGAACGTGATTATGCGCTTCATGGACGTTTTATTGGCCTTCCCCAGTCTGCTGCTGGCGATTGCGCTGGTGGCCGTCCTCCGCCCTTTCATTGTCACGGGACTGTCACCGCTCCTACCGGCCCTGTTCGCTATCGGCTTCGTCTCCATCCCTGTATACGCGCGCATCGTGAGGGCGAGCGTGCTGACCATCAAAGAGCAGGACTTCGTCGCCGCCGACCGGGCGCTGGGCGCGTCGCGCACTCGCATCCTGTTCCACCGGATTCTGCCTAATTCGCTCACGCCCCTGATCGTACAGGGCACGCTGGGTATCGCCACAGGCATCCTGGACGCGGCTGCCCTCGGCTTCCTGGGGTTGGGCCAACAGCCACCTCACCCGGAGTGGGGCACCATGCTCGGCACCGAGCGCAACAGCGTCTTCAACGCCCCGCATCTGCTCATCTTTCCAGGGCTGGCAATCGTCATAACCGTGCTGGCCTTCAACCTGATTGGCGACGGCCTGCGCGACGCCCTAGACCCGAGGCTAAACCGATAGACTGCAGAAAGCTATCTCATAAATAGGAGGAAACGCTTTAGCCGACCCACTACCTCTTGTCATTCCGAGTGAAACGAGGAATCACTGTCCTGAGTAGGATGTTTGGGGTAGAGGGGAAAGCGCTAGCCAAGTAATTGCTAGGGCCACTGATTCCTCGCTCCGCTCGGAATGACAAGAGGTAGTGGGTCGGCTAAAGAGATGGCAGTCATTTATTAGCTTCTAACAAGGCGATAACAGATGTCAACAATCACTGATAACGTCACCAAAACCGCCGGGGCAAAACAGAACGCGCCCCTGCTGGATATACAAAACCTCAAGACCCATTTCCACACCCGGCACGGCGAGGTCAAAGCGGTGGACGGGGTCAGTTTCAGTGTCAACCGGGGCGAAATCGTGGGGCTAGTAGGCGAATCGGGCAGCGGCAAGAGCGTAACCGCCCTGTCGGTCATGCGGCTGGTGGCCCCACCCGGCAAGATCGATTCGGGCCGCGTCCTCTTCGACGGCGTAAACCTGCTTGACCTACCCAAGAAAGAGATGGCCGCGCTGCGGGGCGACCGCATCTCCATGATATTCCAACAGCCCACATCATCGCTCAACCCGGTGTTCAAGGTGGGGTATCAAATCTCGGAGGTGCTGGAGATACACCGCAACATGCAGCGCAAGGCCAAGCACGCCCGCGTGATAGAGATGCTGCAAAAAGTGGGCATCCCCGACCCCGAACGGCGGGCCAAGGCGTACCCGCACGAAATATCGGGTGGCATGGCCCAGCGCATAATGATCGCCATGGCCCTCGCCTGCTCGCCCGAATTGCTGATAGCCGACGAGCCGACCACCGCCCTCGACGTGACGATACAGGCGCAGATACTCGGCCTGATGCGCGGTTTGCAGCGCGAGTTCGGTACAGCCATCGTTTTGATCACTCACGACCTCGGCGTGGTGGCCGAGATGTGCGACCGTGTGGCCGTCATGTACGCGGGCGAAATCGTGGAGGAAGCGGACGTGCATACCCTCTTCCGCGACCCCAAGCACCCCTACACGCGGGGGCTGATCGGCTCGGTGCCGGTGCTGGGTGAGGAGAAAGAGGAGCTTGCCGTCATCCCCGGCAATGTGCCCAACCTGATCAGTATGCCGCCTGCATGTCGCTTCGCCCCGCGCTGTGCCACGCGCGTCGCCAACGACCTGGAAATCAGCCTGCGAATAAAGCCTGAGCTAAAGGAAGTCGAGCCGGGCCATTCTGTGCGCTGCTGGCTGTACACACCGGAGGAGGAACGGCGCAGAATCATGGCCGAGCAAGAAGTCCTGGTCGAGCAATAAGATTATGTCTACTCAACGAAGCGCGGTACTTACATACACGGAAGAAGAGGGCAGCCCCAATCTCCTGGAGGTGCAGCGCCTGATCAAGTACTTCCCCATCAAGGGCGGCGTATTACAGCGCACCCAGGGCGTGGTCAAGGCCGTAGACGGCGTGTCGTTCAGCATAAAGCGGGGCGAGACGCTGGGGCTAGTGGGCGAGTCGGGCTGCGGCAAGACCACCGTTGGCCGCTTGATCCTGCGGCTGATTGAGCCGACGGCGGGCCACATCATCTTCGAGGAGACAGACATCACCAGGATGCCGGAGGGTGAGCTAAAGCCGTTCCGCCAGGAGATGCAGATCATCTTTCAGGACCCCTTCTCGTCGCTCGACCCGCGCACGCCGATTGGCGACAGCATCGCCGAGGGACTGCGCGTGCATGGAGTAAAAGACGCACACGAGCGGCAACGCAAGGTGCTGGAAATCCTCAAGAAGGTGGGCCTGGAGGACTACCACGCCAACCGCTATCCGCACGAGTTCTCAGGCGGGCAACGACAGCGTATTGGCATCGCCCGCACGCTGGTGCTCAACCCCAAGTTGATCGTGTGCGACGAGCCGGTGTCGGCCCTCGATGTATCTATCCAGGCCCAGGTGCTGAACCTGTTGCGGCGGCTGCAAAACGAGTTCGAGTTGACCTACCTGTTCATCGCGCACAACATGAGCGTGGTAGAGCATATCAGCGACCGGGTAGCCGTGATGTACCTGGGCAAGATTGTCGAGCTGGCCGACAGCAAGGAGCTGTTCAAGAACCCCCTCATGCCCTACACCAAAGCCCTCCTGTCGGCGGTGCCCATCCCCGACCCCTCCATCGAGGCGCGGCGCGAGCGCATCATCCTGAAAGGCGACGTGCCTTCCCCCATCAACCCTCCGCGCGGCTGCCACTTCCACACGAGATGCCCCATCGCTATACCCGCCTGTAGCGAAATAGACCCGCCGTTAGAGGAGAAAGCGCCTGGGCACTGGGCGGCTTGTATTCGGGTGTAAACCCACTTACAACAGGTAGGCGTCACCTTGTATTGTTCTCTGACATCCCGTACAATACGTGTAGAACACGTGCAAGGGGGACGATATGCAGAAAAAGCTAACTATTACCTTGAATCAAGACGTTTACGAAGGTCTGCACCGAGTCATAGGACGGGGCAACATTAGCCAATTTATTGAGGTGCTGGTGCGCCCACACGTAATAAGCGAGGATTTGGATGCCGCTTACCGGGATATGGCCCAGGATGAAGCGCGGGAAGCGGAGGCCTTAGAGTGGGTAGAAGCCGTAATCGGGGATGTGGCTGATGAAGCGCGGTGAAGTGTGGTGGGTCAACTTCGACCCATCCGTTGGCGGTGAGATGCAAACGAAGCGCCCCGCTGTCATTATCAGTAACGATGCAGCCAACAAACATCTCAACAGGATGCAGGTAATCCCATTAACCACCAAGGTGGCCCGGCTCTATCCCAGCGAAGCCTATGTAATGCTCGACGGTAAGCAGCACAAGGCACTGGCCGACCAGTTGACGACTGTCAGCAAGCTGCTCCTGACCACCATGATTGGGCGTTTGTCCAGCGCCGACCTGGCTAAGATAGAACGGGCTATCAAAGTACAGTTAGGTATAACCCGTTAGCTTGGTAGCGCCCTTTCACACATCAGGCTTGATAAATAAACCAGGGAGCAACATTGAAACCAGCCGCCTGCTGGAAAAGAGAACTAGCAAACAGCTATAAAAACCCTTGACTCCCTATTCGTTTATATGCTATAGTCAAGCATTACAATCGCATATTATAACAACCGCGAACAGAACGAGTAGGCACAAAAGCGGGGTACAGAGAGCCGGGTAAGGTGTGAACCGGCACCAGCGCATGTACTGAATGGATCTGGGAGTTGCGCACCGAAAGCCCATTCGGGAGTTTTGAATTATAAGTTTTGAGTTTTGAATTCGATTGGAATAACTCAAAACTTAGAACTCAAAGCCCAAAACTTGGCAAGTAGGCTGCGCCGGGGACTCCGCCGTTATTTGGGAGCTGGGTATCGGCAGACGGCTGGCATCGCGCCAGGCGACTAGGTACTTGCAGAGTGCGGCACGAGATTGTGCCGAATAGGGGTGGCACCACGGAAGCTATATGCTCTCGTCCCTGCGGGGACGTGGGCATTTTTTAATTTGTGCCACTTGCAAAGGAGACCACGCGATGATTGTAGAAGCCATAGACAAGCTGGTGCGCGGCGAGTCGCTCACTGATGGCGAGGCCGCAGGCTCGATGGAAGAGATCATGGAAGGCACAGCCACGCCCGCCCAGATGGGTGCGCTGCTGATCGCCCTGCGTATGAAGGGCGAAACGGTCGAGGAGATAGCGGGCCTGGCGCAGGTCATGCGGAGACGCGCTACCCCAGTGCTGGTGAACGACCTCAAGGTGGTGGACACTTGCGGCACGGGCGGGGACAGGTCGGGCACGTTCAACATCTCGACCGCTGCGGCTCTAGTGGCGTGTGCGGCGGGCGTGCCTATCGCCAAGCACGGCAACCGCGCCATGAGCAGCCGTTGTGGCAGCGCCGATGTGCTTGAGGCACTCGGCGTGCAGATCAACCTGGACGCCGAAGAGGTCGAGCGGTGTGTGCGCCATGTCGGTATCGGCTTCATGTTCGCGCCCCTGTTCCACCCGGCTATGAAGTACGCCGCGCCCGTGCGCCGCGAACTGGGCACGCGCACCGTGTTCAACATCCTCGGCCCCCTCACCAACCCGGCGGGGGCGCGCTCGCAGGTGCTGGGTGTGGCCGACCCCGCGCTGGCCCCCAAGATGGCAGGGGTATTGGAGAGGCTGGGCGCGCACCACGCACTGGTCGTGCATGGCTGCGGCGGCCTGGACGAACTGAGCATCACGGGACCCTCCGTGATATACCAGGTGCGCGCAGGCCGCCCTACCGAGCGTATAGACCTCAGCCCGCAGGACGTGGGGTTGCAATTGGCCCCTATGCAGGCCATTATGGGTGGCACCGCAGAGGAGAACGCCGCCATAATCCGGGACGTGCTGTCGGGCGAGGCCGGGCCGAGGCGCGATGTGGTGCTGCTCAATGCGGCTGCGGCCCTGTACGCGGCGGAGGCGGTGCCGAGTTTGCAGGAAGGTATATACGTCGCGGCGACGGCCATAGACAGTGGCGCGGCCCTGGACAAGCTCGATATGCTGGCCGATTTCAGCAGGAACCCGGTGCTTACGGGCAGCGAACCGCATGAAGGGACGAAGCCCAAAAGCGAGCCCGAAGCCAAGCCCAAGTCGAAGCGCCAAAGGGTGGCAGCGTGACCTTCCTGGACGACATAGTAGCCCATAAACGCAGGGAGGTGGCCGAGAGAAAGCTGGCCCGCCCTCTCTCCGGGCTGCTGTGCGACGTGCCGTCCGGAGGGACTCTGCGTGATTTCCGCGCCGCGCTGCTCGACCCCACCCCCCCCGCCCCCC
>JBBSGN010000031.1:0-11539 GCA_038254085.1 Chloroflexia bacterium
ACGAACGACGAACGACGAACGACGAACGACGAACGACGACCGCAGCTTGGTCGTCGTTCGTTGGTCACGTTTAGCAATCAATCCTCGCCACAATAGTTACGGCTTGATGATCACCCGCTGTGCGCGGCTGTAGAACACGCCCGCCGCGATAAGTCCGCCGAACACAATCAGCCCGGCCAGGAACGACCCCAGGAAGCTGGCTATCACGGTGAAGAAGAAGACGAAGACGAACGTCAACGCTCCGTTCACCCGTGCCAACCGCCAGATGTCGCCGTCGGGGGCGCGCAACACCGGGAAGGCCCTGCGGCCCATGAGGCTGTTGGCCCACCTGGAGGGCCGCGACAGGTTCATCAAGGTCAGGGCGGCTGCGAACAGCGCGATATAGCCACCCGTAATAATGCCACCCACTACAGGCGGCAAGACAAAGCCCATCAGCACAAGCAGCACCGCCAGCGCCGCCGCTACCACCACCCACGACCCAGCCTTCTCCAACCGCGAGCGGATAGACACCTTTCGAGCGGCGTACTGGTGGGTTGCCGCGCCTGGGCCTGGATTAGTAGTCGTTGTCAATGGGCCCGCCTGGGTGTTCTCGCACAGGTCGGGTTGGGGTTGCTGCACCCCGACATTTCTGTCTCTTACATAACTCATCGCTGTCCCCCGTTCTTGTTATACGTTGCTCTTGTCAGCATTTTATATACGCCTATAGTGACCTCCGGGTTGCAATACCGCCTAATATCTCTGCTATTGATAGCGTGCCCTGGCCTCTATCAACCTCTCAAGGCAATGGCGCGTTCAAGATATGATGCTCGCCCTCTGATTGGCGGTTCGCATAGTGCAGCACCAATTCAACGCTGTGGCTGTCCGATAAATAATGAACCTGTACGATATTCCTGACGCCATTGCCATCCAGGTCGAGGAAATAGGTCGTGCCATTCTGAAACGAATAGTTACTCAGCACGAAGTTGTCCGAGCCTATCCTAAGCGAAGTGCCGCCCGCCAACCCCAGCGACACCGGCCCGGATTCCAGCGCCACCACAAGCGCGCCCAACCCCGCACACGCCAGCAACAACGCGAGCAAGCAGCCTGTCCTCAGCGCATGACTCACGCGATGGCGCGGGACCTCGCGTTTGCTCTGCATTGGCGCACCGCCAGCAAGGTTGGTTGCGGCCATATCCGAGCCTCTCTACATAACAGGTCAAGGGGGGTTACAGCATACGCCATGCCCCATGTTATAATTTCCTATTCATAGTTGCATGGAGGTTAGCAATGCTAGTTGTAATGGTGCGTATACCTGTAGGATCGCAGGAGGAAGGCGACCGCATATTCAACAGGTTCAAGAACCGGGCCGGGTTGGTGGACAACGAGTCTGGGTTCCTCGGCTTCGAGCTACTGAAGGGAGACGGCGAGTACGTCTCGGTGACGCGGTGGGCCACCCGGCAGGACCTGGACCGATGGACGAAGAGCCAGGCAAACGCCCAGGCCCATGCCAACATCCCACCGGCAACTCCCACTTCGGCAGGACACCCTCACGGCGAGGGGGCCGGGCATCAAGCCGCTTCTCAGCCCGCGCAGGGTCGCCCGCCAGGGGGCAGCGTGACCGTCTATGAAGTCGTTATCCCTTGACGCAAAACCTCACTCTTAGCCGCTAATTGGCTAAAGGTGAGATTTTGCGTTCGCTAGTACCTGATGAGCGTGACGATGTTGTAGCCTTCCAGGTCTTCCCTAGCTCCCAGCTCCGTCAACTCTATAAGGAAGGCCAGCGCCACGATCTCGCCGTTCATTTGCTCTACCAGGTCAATCGTTGCGCGGGTGGTGCCGCCGGTCGCCAGCAGGTCGTCTACGATGATCACGCGCTCCCCGGCGCTTATAGCGTCGCGGTGCATCTCGACGCTGTTCGTGCCGTATTCGAGGTCGTACTCCGCGCTGATAGTGTCGGCGGGCAGCTTGCCTAGCTTACGCACGGGCACAAACCCCGCGTCAAGTTTATAGGCTATAGGCGCGCCAAAGATGAACCCTCGACTCTCGATAGCCACCACCTTGCTGGCATTGAGGTCTTTCAACCGCTCGGTGAGGGCGTCTATCGAATAGTGAAAGGCGGGGCCTTCTTTCAGGAGCGTGGTTATGTCGCGGAAGAGTATGCCCGGCACAGGGAAATCGGGTATATCCCTTATCAGGTCGGCCAGGTTCGTGTCCATAGTCACCTCTAAGCTACACCCTCCTGTAGCCACGACCCCGCAAGTAGCGTGCCAGCAGAGTGAACATCACCAGCACCAGCGCGAGCACCACCGGGAACGCTCCGCCCGTCTGCGGCACCGCTGCGGAGGGCTGCTTTGCGACATTGGCCGGTGGCTTTGCTTGCGCGCCCGTCGCCGGCTTGTGAGGGTTGGCAGAGGGCTGCTGCTTGGGCGGCGAAGCAGGCTGCGTCTGCGGTTTGGCAGCAGGCGAATTGGACGGAGAGTTCGCAAGTGGGTTAGCAGCCGGGCCGGATGGTCTCGCGGCCTGTGGGTTAGCGGGTGGATTGGCCGGAGGATTAGTAGCAGGCTGTTGGGGTTGCGAAGGGGCTGGACCTTCTTCGGGGGCCGCCACCTGCGCTATATACGCATTGGATTGCACCGGGCTGTTCGCGCCCGTGTATTGCGCGCTCGCCTGGTTGCTCAGGCTGCCGCCCGCGTTCTGCACCACACTAACAGGTATCTCTACAGTCGCGCCCGAATTGGGCGGAAGGTCGCCTACCTGCGCGGTCACGACGTTGCCCTCAACCGATACCGAGCCTGCCGTGCTGTTGGCGCGCGATTGGTCGACCGTGACTCCAGGGGGCAGCGTATCCTTGACCACCACGCCTGCCGCCGCGCCGTCGCCTTTGTTGCTCACCTCGATCTTGTAAATGATGTTATCGCCCTTACCAACCGCGCTCTTGTTGGCTGATAGATTGACCCGCACGTCGGGCTTCTGCGGTGCGGCCTCTTGGGGTTGAGACGTAGTGGGAGCGGGAGCGGCGTCCGGCGTGGCCTGCGCCGGCTGGGGGTTAGTAGATGGGTTAGTAGAACCCTGCGCGGGGTTGATAGCGGGCGATGCGCCCTGGCCGGCGTCGCCGGCCCTGCCTACCGTAAAGTGGAAGCGCGCCTGGCTCTGGCCGTAGCCGACCACCGCATCGCGCACCTGCACAACCGCTTCGTACTTGCCTTCAGGCAGACTGCCGTCGGGAATAGCGAACTGCGTGCCCATGCCCAGGCTGCCGCTGTCCAGCACGATCTTGTCCGCCTTGCCGTCGGCGTAGATGAACACGCGGTACGTCTCGCCCGACTTGCGCGCTTCCCAGCGCAAAGTAGCCCCGTTACCGACCGTCGCGCCCTGGGCAGGCTCGACCAGCTTTACATCACCGAACTCCACGCCCGGTACGCTAAAGGCGCTGCCATTCAGGTAAATGATAGGGAAGGTGTACCAACCGGCCAGCGTGCCCTTAGCGCCGGTGAAATGGACGTAATAAAAAGCGTCGTTGGGCGCGCTCGGTTGGCCGCTGAAGTAGTAGGCCCCGGATGCGTCGGTCTTGGTCGAGGCCAATGCCACGTCCGCCCCGCCGTTTGAGCGTTGGCGCAACTCGACTAATATGCCCGCCGCGCCCTGCCCATTCACCGTCACCATACCGCCGATGTCCCCGCCCGTAGACTGGTCCAGCCCAGCTCCAAAGGCGGGAGAGACCAGCGCCAGCCCGATCCCAAGCGCCAGCACGACGATGGCGATAAGGAACGCCTTCCCCCCCACCGTCCTGAACGTAGGCACATATGTCCGGTACATCTGATCGTTGTCGTTCATTCCTTCACCTCTCTTCTCCAGTCCCTAATCCCTATCACTTATCGCCCGGCACCCAACCAATCACTGTCCGCTCTGCTCATCCAGAAAGGCGGTCACGATGAGGCGTTGGGTCGCCAGGCCAATTGGCGTACAGGTAATCAGGGTGACACGCTTATCGTCGGTAGGGTCCATTACCTCGGTGTGGTCAGGGTTCACAATAAAGCTCTCCTTGACGATGTAGCGGTACTCGCGCAGACTGTTGCTTACAAACACCTCATCGCCCGGCTTGAGCCTGTCCAACTCGCGAAACAGCGCCGAGTTTATGTCTCTGTGCCCCGCCAGTGCCACGTTGCCGGTCTCGCCGGGGTTGGCTGTGCCATAGTGATGGCCTATTTGCATCGGCGAAACCTCCCACGTCCCCAGATTCACCGTCACCTCATGCACAGGGCTGTCGAGAAACATCACCGGGATACGCAACCGGACTGGCAGCAACAACGCCGGATCAACCGTTGGCGTGGCGGTGGCCGCAGGCGCGGGTGAGGGCTGAGGCATACCCGGTACACTTAGCGCCTGCCCTGCGTCCGGCGTGCCCACTAAAGGCGGCGCCACCTCCGCTATGCGTGTGGCTGTTGCCGCAGGTCTCCGCGAGACTACGCCCGCCGGATTGCTCGGCGTAACCCTGTGCGGGGTGGTGTCTATAAAGACCGTGTAAACGTACTGGGCTACCAGCCAGGCGACCACCAGAGTGCAGGCAATCTCGGTCAGGAGCAGCGTCCGGTCGAACGTGCGTAGGAGCCTGGACCTGGGGCGAGCCTGGGCCTCCTGACCACCCGCCTCCGGGGTTGCTGCGCGTAGCTTCGGCGTGGGGCCTTCCACCGGGTGGAGCCTGCCTGGCCGGAAGCGGTCATAATCTGCATAGCTCTCTTTCATGTCGTCGTGCTGGCTGCCACGTCTCGGACTCCGGGTCTTATGGGCCTTTCGCAAGCGCGGCCAAGGGTTCCCGTAGGCGAGTCCAATTCGAGTATACAGGGCAGACGCAGCAGGCAGGCCGAAATCCACATAGCAACAATGCTCAGTTATCCACAACGTGGGATGTATTGGCAGAACGAGCGGTTCTTCTTGACTAGGGTTCTGCGGGTAAGTTATAATTGAGGCGTGCCACCGATACGGCCCACATAGGTGGGGATAAGTGGAAAAACCGGGGCCGAGGCGTGGTAAGGGCAACGAGGCCTAATTTAGAGAAAGGATATATAAAATGGAAGAGACAAAAACAGTGACAACTATCAATGACGACGATTTTCAGAACTATGTAGTGGAGGCGGATAAACCCGTCGTGGTGGACTTCTGGGCGCCCTGGTGCGGCCCGTGTCGCATGGTCAGCCCTATTGTGGAGGAGTTGAGCGTCGAGTATGGTGACAAGGTGCGCTTCGCCAAGATGAACACTGACGAAAACGAGGTGACTACCTCGACATTCGGCATCTTTAGCATCCCTACCCTCATCATCTTCAACGGGGGCCGCGAGGTAAACCGCCTGGTCGGCTTCGCGCCCAAAGAGCAGCTAAAGCGGCAGATTGACCGCTCGCTCGCGTCCTAGAGAATAATCCGGGGAAGCAAAAGAGGATGGGTCTACACCCATCCTCTTTTGCATTGGAGCTAGTCCTTGACGGCGATTACGGAGCTGTTGGTATAGCTGGTGGGGTGATTGTGCCGACTGGCGGCGGTACAATAGTAGGTAGCGGAAGGTCGGTAAAGTTCTTGAGGCCCATTCTTTCCATATATCCGAACGGCGAGTCTACTATCGGAGGCTCTTTCATCGTCTCGGTTATACCCGCTTGCGCTACGTCCCGGCGCACCCATGTGGGGAGTACATCAACAAGGAAGACCTTCGGCTCGGCTGACATCTCTGCTAACCGGCTCGCATCCACGCTTCCATAGGCATCGAAAACCCCATATATGCTGTTGCGGAAAAAGGACTCGTCAATTAGGTCCTGAGGCAGCGGATCGTTTGGTCTGCCAAAAATACCCATACCGCCGCGCCCTGTGGGACCTGGAGCTTGGGTTTGTAGCTGTGCCTGAGCAACCTGCAAGCCACTCTTTTTCGCCCATGCGCGGAACCAGTCAGGCTCTACGGGGAAAACGAAAGTTACTACAACGTCAGCCCGACCACCAGAGCGCGCTATTTCGGGTAACAGCGCCTTGCTGGCTGCTGCGTAAGCTTTTATGTCGTCTACGGAGTCGTGTTTATAGACAACACCAGCAGTAAGGCCACGGTGATCACCTCGTTCAGCGGTATAGCTCCAGGTGCCGGAGTCCCGCTGATGCATAATCACGACAGGGTCCGAATTATCAGTAGACGCTGCGGTCTTCTGGCCCTGTTGTGCTGTCACAGCAGGTATTGCCTGCCCTTGCGATCCCCCCAGCGGTGTTTGCGCTGATGACCGCTGCCCCTGAAAAGCTCCGAAAACAGCCAGAGCAACCAATCCTAGCACACAAACAGTGCCGACAAACAGTGCGCGCAGAGTTACTAACAAGTTACTTTTCATGCCAAGCTCCTTTACTACATGGTGCTTCGGTGGTGCGCCCAGCGCGCTAACATGTCGGCGTTTCCCTCTACGACTTGATATATGTCTCCGGCGGGGGCAATTTGAGGGCTATCTTTATCGCCTTGCTAAATGGGGTCAACTCGAATCCGCCTATTGCCTCTAACCGGCGGTCGTCGGTGTAGCTCCCTTCGAGGAGCATCTTGAACTGGTCCTGTGTAATTAGCTTGGGCATCACCTTACCAATGATCGGTATCACCGGCTTGACCAGCGGCAAGGGAACATGGAAAAGGAAGCCGCTTTTGCCCTGCGCTTTGATAGTCTGGCGTATCATCTCGTTGTAGTCAAAGGTCTGGGGGCCGCCCACCTCGAAGGTCTGGTTGACATAGCGCTCGTCATCCAGGGCCTGGGCGTAATAGCGAGCCATATCGCGCACGTACATCGGCTGCATGGGATAATCGCCAGGACCCAGTATGGGCGCCACCGGGAACATAGTTAGCTGCTTGAGCAGGGCCGCGAACTCGCCACCGGGGCCGATCTGGATAGAAGGGCGGAAAATGGTGTAGGGTATGCCGCTCATCTTGACCGCCTTTTCGCCACGTATCTTGTTCCTGAAGTATGGCGTGGACATGTTGGTCGCGCCGAGTGCGCTCATAAAGAGGAGCCGCTTGACCCCCGCTTCTTTGGCCGCCGCGACCACATTTTCGGTGCCCTCGCCGATCACGCGGTCGAAGGTCTGGCCCTTGTCGGGGACCTGGCGAATGATGGCGACCAGGTGTATCACCGTATCAATACCCTGCATGGCGCGGCGCACATCCTCCACGTTGGTGATGCTGCCCACCGCCGTTTCGTAGCCCCGCTTGCCTAGTTTGTCCAGTTCGGCGCCTTTACGCGCCATCACCCGCACCTGGCTGCGCGACATCTTCCCTTCAAGGGCCTCCAGGATATACGACCCGACGAAGCCCGTCCCGCCTGTAATAAGGAGCATAGTTTACCTCCCCCGACTAGGCAAATCATAGCACTACGTTCAAGGTTCATGTTGCATGAAACGACCGACCACCGACTACCGACTATTCACCGCCATACACCTGCCTATAAAACCCGTAATTCTGATACACCCTTTCGAGGTAGTCCTCCGTCTCGAACAGGTCAATACGCTGGCCGTAGAGGTCGGGGTCCAGCAAAGCAGAACCGGAGAGCCAACGGGCGGCGTTACCGGGACCGCCGTTGTAGGCCGCCAGGGTGGGAAGGAGTTTGCGGTCGAACTGGGGCAAGTTGCTTGCCAGATAGTAGGTCCCGTAGCGAATGTTGAGATAGGGCAGATAGAGGTCGTTGGCGGTGAAACGGGTGTCGCCCAACTGCTCGGCTACCCCCTGGCCCGTAGAGGGTATAACCTGGGTGAGGCCGCGCGCGTCGGCGTGCGAACGGGCGTCGGGCACGAATTGGCTCTCCTGCCGCATGAGCGCGTATAGAACAAGCGGATCTATGTCGCGCTGCTTCGCCTCGTCCATGATCAGCGGCGCATAGGGCGTGGGATACAGAGTCTTCAGAAGGAGCTTCGGCTGCTTGAATGGGTCGCCACTGCTCATCTGCGACAGCGTCTCGGCCACGCGCATAGCGGTGCGCGTATCGGCGTGGTAGCGCAGGTAAATTACCAGTTGGGCGAGACCCCGCGCGTCACCCTCGCGTTGCAGGCGCTCCGACAAGGCGCGGAACGCGACGTAGGCCGCCGGCTCGTAGCCCAGGTTGAGGAGCGCGACCGCCCAGCGCAGCTCAGGGTCCTGGGCCAGGCGCGGCTCGATAGTCTCGGTAACGGTGATCGGGCCGGTAAGGGTAATGGGGGTTGAGGTGGCGACGGTGGCCGTGCCGGATACGGGCGCACGTGCGACAGGCAGACTGGAGGCCCAACCGAGCAGTTCTTTGCGCTCACCCGCTTCGGTGTCGTAGCTCACGCCCAAGTTGGCGTCCAACACATAACTCTCCGAGAAAGTGGGCGTCACAGGCCCACCGTCAGGCTCTCCCTTCAGCAGCGAGCGGGCGCGGAAATCGAAGAAAGAGCCAGGGGCTAGAGAAGACGCCTGCCCAAGCTCACGCTTCCAAGCCGAATCGCCCATGCTCTTCTCCACTTTGCCCGCCCAGAATGAGGCCCCAGCCTTGAGGGTGGGCGAAAGCTCCTGGCTGGATAACACCGGGCGCAGCAGGTCAAGGGCCATATCGCGCTGCTCTAAGCGGTAGGCCAGCACACCTCCGTTTATTCTCGCTATAGCCGTCTGCTCACCGGCGTTGGGGTATTGGACGGTTGCCTGGCGATAAGCGCCCAGGGCCGCATCCCAGGACGCCTGCTCTTCCAATGCGTCCCCGGCTCGGCGTAAGGCTTCGGGGGCCTGTGGCGACATGGGATAGGTCTGCACGGTGGCGGTATACCAGTTGTAAGCCGAAGCCGGGTCGCCCGACGAGTCGTAGGCTTTCCCCGTCATCAGAGAGGCGGCGGCCAGTTGAGGCGAGCCGGGCGAAAGGGTGCGAAGGGTGTCGAGATGGCCTATCGCCTTGCCGTAATAGCCCGCGTCGTAGGCAATGCTCGCTGCTTGCATGGGTGAAATCGTGCCGCTGATCACCGCCGAAGGGTCTAGCTTGAGCAGAGCGTCCAGAGCCGAGTAACGGCCTGCCGGATAACCGCCGCCTTCTCTTAAGTAGTCCAGCAGGCGTTTGCGCGCACCAGCCGTGTCGCCCGCCAGCCTGATCTCATCGGCGGCTTGCGCCTGGGGCGAATCGCTTGACCTATCCAGCGCCTCGCGGGGACGGCTCTTCTGCTCGGCGGCCAGGCGGTCGTATAGCTCTTTTGCGCCAACATGGTCGCCCAGATTCGATTTTACGGCGGCCCAACCAGACAGCGTATCGCGCAGGTCCGCGTCCTGGGGCTTGTCCTTGTCGTCGAATATGGCTTTATAAACCTTTTCCGCGTCGGGCGTGCTACCGAGCAGGGACGCCTGGAGGAGCTGGGCGCCGTGGCGGGCCGGTCCTGAGTGGTTGCCATAGTCGGCGTATGCCTGGATCGCCTGGGTCTTGCGACCGGTTTGCTCATATAGCTGCCCCAGCTTGAAGAGGGCGCGCACCGAGCGTGGGTCGTCCAGGCTGGCGAAGAGAGAGTAGGAGCGGATCGCCAGGTCCGGCTGGTCCGAAGCGGCATAAGCAGACGCCAGGCCCCAGAGGGCGTCGCGGGCTTGACTGGGTGTGCCGCTGCCTACCAGCGCCGAGTACTGCGATATGGCCGAGCTATAACGCCCTTCGTCCTGGGCGCGCTGTGCCTGGCGCACGGCCTGGCTCCAAGCCTGCGAATCGGGGGCATAGAGCAGGTCGCCCACGCTGTCTTTGGCGCTGTCCGGTATATAGACCGGTATAGGCGTGGAGGAGTTGATAAGGGCGATAGCATTGTCGGGTACGCCCGCGCGCCCTTCGCCGCGCCGAGACAGCAGCCACCATGTAGAGAGTCCGACAAGCCCGGCGCACAGGAGAGCCAACAGCCCGAACTGAAGCAGCTTGCGCCGCTCACGCCGGGGCGGTTGCCCGCCGGGAACAGCCTCTACCGGGTTGCCTCGTGATAGTGTAGGCTCGCCAGCGGAGACTCGGACCTTAGCGGGCGATGGAGGGTTAGGGATGGGTGGGTCCATGATGCGTTCGTTAGGGCCAGATTGCGCTCTGTTCCAGCGCCATTCAGACCGACAGGTGAGGCACAACCAGTATAGGCGTGGGAAGAGGGCGAGTCAAGGATGCCAGCGCCTTCATCCGACCTGTTCGCCTTCAAGATACCACCCGGTGCGAAGGTTGTGATAGCTAACGATCCTAACCCGTAACGACTATAGCAAGAAGACCGCACCAGGCAGGTGCATAGAGGTGCTGTGTCCCTACTTGCCCACGAATCTTCAAACGGAGCCTGTCACAAAAACAGGCTCCGTGGTGTTTAATGGGGTGCATTGGGCCTAATCAACCGAACCTGATCAATCAGATTGGAGCTAACAGCCAGTGATTGAACCGGACAAGGTATTCCTCGAACGGCTGGGCCGAGGCGACGATGGGGCGTTTGAAGAGTTGTTTTTGCGTCACTATGGCCGCGTGTGCGGGGTGCTTTACGGTCTGGTGGGCAGGCGCGATGAAGCCGAAGACCTGGCGCAGGAGACGTTCCTACAACTGTATCGCCACCCGCCCCGGTTGGAAGGGGAGGCCAGGCTGCTGACATGGCTCTGCCGGGTGGCGCTCAACCTGGGGCACAACGCCCTGCGGGGCGAGCGCCGAGAGCGCCAACGGCTTGACCACCTCGCCGTGCCAAGCAACTTAGACCCACAGGACGAACTGTTACGCGCCGAGGAGCAAGCCCGCATCCATAGCGCCCTCGCCCAGTTGCCTGAGCGACAGAGCAAACTACTCCTGCTGCGCTATGCCGGCCTCTCCTATGCAGGGGTGGCCGCCGTGCTGGACATTGCGCCTGGGTCGGTCGGCACGCTGCTGGCGCGGGCCGGGCGGGCGTTTGTTGCCGCATACAAAGACGCCGAGCAGGTTGCGGGAGTGGACCCGCCGGAAAGGACAAAACCATGACAAGGTGTTATGACGAAGGGACGCTCCAGACCTACCTGGACAATGAGCTACCGGCTGCCGAGCGAGCAGTTATCGAAGCCCATCTCTCCGGCTGTGGTGGGTGCCAGAGTCGTCTGGATGACCTACGGGCGTTGGCGGCAGAGGTCGGCGCGCTCATGCCCGCTCTTGCCCCTGACACTGATGTGCGGGCTGCCCTGGCGCGATTGCGGCGCGAGCATAAACCGGCGAGCGAGCCACAGCAGGTAGGGCGAGGCCGGATCGCCGGGCTTCAAACGCCGCCTAGTGCTGTGCCAGAGAAGAAAGCCGCTATCAGTCCCTGGGCCGCCCGGAGGGGGCTGGTATTTAGCGGGTTGGCGGTGGGTGTGGCGATGGTTGCCGTATTAGGGGTCTCGGCCTTGTTCCTGAACAATGCCTCGTTCGTTTCACCGCGACCAGAGATCGCCCCCTACAAGGCCGTTACCCCTATGCCCACGCGAGCGTCCGACCCCTGGGCAGTTCTGCGGGAGCGACCTTTGCAGCTACCAAGCATCCCTCTCGGTAGCTCGTGCCCCGCAACGCAAGGCAAAGCGCGAGTTCTTCCTAACGCGCCAGATACCCCTGTGTACGGTCAAGGACCT